>CAIOLZ010000372.1 GCA_903859265.1 uncultured beta proteobacterium | reverse complement strand
TGCCATCGCACACCGACTATGGGCTTGGTGTCGCCGCCAATGACCGACTATTGGTTGAGCGCTATATGGAGGGCACGGTAGTCGGTTGCGACACGCTGAGTTATTCGGGCCGACATACGCTGCTTGGTATTCACGAAAAACTCTTTTTTGAGCCACCGTCTTTTGCGATTCGCGGCAGCTGTTTTACAGATGCGCACCCCCAATGGAATGCCATTGAGACTTATGTGCAGGCATTGCTGAATGCAGTTGGCTTCTTGGATGGCGCCACGCATATTGAGCTCGTACTGACTGCCCATGGGCCGCGCCTGATAGAAATCAATCCGCGGCTCGTGGGCGCCAAAATTGCGCGCTTGGTGAATTTCGCC
This sequence comes from uncultured beta proteobacterium, assembly GCA_903859265.1. Lineage (GTDB taxonomy): Bacteria > Pseudomonadota > Gammaproteobacteria > Burkholderiales > Burkholderiaceae_C > Allorhodoferax. The sequence continues at coordinate 13,582 of CAIOLZ010000372.1, read as the reverse complement.
CTGAACCGTTCAATTCATCAGGAACTCATTGCCATCCATGCGGGGCAATACGTTGCACCGCCAAAGATTGCGAGCGAGCCGGTCTTTGCTGTGACGCGGTGGTTGGTGGCCGACCGACCCGGTGTACTTGAGTCCGTCGAGTTGGGTGACAGCAGCGATCAGCGTATCCGCTGCACCGAAGTTATGAAGCGTCCCGGCGATTCGCTGAGGCCGCCGCTGGAAAATGCCGACCGCATTGCATATGTCATGGTGTGCGCCCTAGCGCGCAGTGAGGCGCAAGATGTGGCTGAGCGCTACATATCGTCGTGTCGTGTTCACATGCGATCGCAATAGGTTCTGATGGCACTCTTCGCTGGCTCGGTTTTGGTCGCAGTGCGCGAAGTACGACGTCAAAGGTTCTGGAATTTGACCAGCCGGTAAGCGCCGAAATCTCGGCCAACGTACTATGTGAAGTTCATGACCGGCTCTTTTGAGGTTATGCAGTGGACTCCCCTTAACCGGCTGTTCGCGACCGACAATTTCCGCGGCGAAGCTGCCACCGGAATAGGGCTGGTAGCCGACGTTAATATGGCCCAAAAAAAGCGCAGTTACCAGCCTATCGCGCGTTAATTTCAAAGAAATAATTTACTACTAATCTGACAACGTAACGTTGTCAGATTTTTTATTGGCCGAATACCATTGCAGTAAGTCGTCGCTTGGCATCGCCCGCGCATATAGCCAACCCTGTGCGTATTCAACCCCATGGACTTTCAGAAAATTGGCCTGCTCCTTAGTCTCAACACCTTCAGCAACGACTTGCAAATCCAACTCTCGCGCCAAATGGATCATGGCTCTCAGAAGTTTCTGTCCCCTAGACGCGTTAGCTATATCCTGAACAAAAATTCTGTCCAGCTTCAGCACGGTTAAAGGTAGGTCCTTTAGCCGTGAAAGAGAGGAATAACCGGTTCCAAAGTCATCTAGATGGATGCTAGGGCCTTTTTTTGGGGATTAAAGACCTCTGTGGAGAGTCGTATTGGATCAGGTGTAACAAGCGCTGGACGCGCTTATTGCATCGCGGGCAAGAACCCCACTTGTACCCGCAGGGCGGCCTGCGCATCGTGCGCCAGCAGTGCGATGAAATCTTCGGCCTCCTTCGGGTTCTTGGCAGCAGCACTCACTGCGGCGGTGTACACCGTTGCCAATTCGAATTCTCTGGGTAAATCCGCCACCAAATCGACGCCTTGGGTAATCAGAATTTCAGTGACTTGGGTGCAGCCAATCACCTGCATGTCATCGCATTTCGCCATGGCCGTCATCGCCGTGTTGCCGTTGGGATAGGGGCGCAGGCGCTGTGCCAATTCATCGGCCAGTCCTAACGCATTGATCATCTTCATCACGTGAATGCCGGCTGTAGCTAATTGGGGGTCCGGCAAATAAACAGCGCTGGCTGCACGAAGGGCCGCGCGCAGCGAATCTGCGTCATGGACCGCTGGATGGGGAGCACTCGCCTTCACTGCAACACCGGTTTTCACAGCGCCCAGATCACGAGCGGTTCCGTAAACCACCTTGCCATTTTGCAGTAGCTTTTCAATCAGCGAGCGCGTCAAAATCAATACGTCGCAGGGTTCATCGTCCAGCATCTTTTGCTGTATGGCGCCGACCGCATTGAAGGTGCATTGCAGTGAAAACCCACTGCCCGCCTCAAAGGAGGTTTGCAGCGCGCGCACCAAGCCCTGCGCAGCACCACCGCTCAATAGATGCAAAGCGTTCATGGCATGTTGGCTAATCGAGTTTGATGTTGGCGGATTTGATCACCGAAGCCCATTTGCTGACATCGTCTTGCAGATATTTTTCAAATGCCGATGGTGTCATCACCAAAGGCACGGCGCCCTGTTTTGCCCAAGACTGGCGCACATCCGGCAGGCTGGCGATTTTGGATACCGCTTCGTTGAGCTTGTCGACCACCACTTTTGGGGTTCCCTTGGGGGCCAACAAGCCCAGCCAAATCGTTGACTCATAGCCGGTTATGCCAGCCTCATTCAACGTGGGTACATCGGGCAGCACTTCGGAGCGCTGCTTGCCACTGGTGCCGATAGCCCGCACTTTGCCGCTTTTGATCTGGTCGGCCATGGTGGTGACGGCATCAAACATCATGTCGACCTGTCCACCCAAAACGTCGTTGCGGGCACCGGAACTTCCTTTGTACGGGATGTGCACCATATCGATTTTGGCCATGCTTTTGAACAGCTCAGCTGCCATGTGGTAAGGAGTTCCCGGACCGGAGGATGCGTAATTGAGCTTTCCAGGCTGCGCTTGCGCACGCTTGATCAGGTCCGCCGCATTTTGAATACCGGTCCCGGGATTGACGACTAGCACCAAATCGGAATAGTTAATCGGAGCGACTGCCACGAAGTCACGCATCAGCGAATATGGCTTATTGGGAATCAGGGTCTCATTGACTGTTTGGCTGTTGGACATGAGCAGCAACGTATAACCATCGGCCACAGACTTGGCGACCGCATCGGTTCCGATCACGGAACCCGCACCCGGCTTGTTATCGATCACAAACGGCTGCCCCAACATTTCCGCCATTCGCCGCCCTATGAAACGGGCGAAAATGTCCGCAGGGCCACCAGCGGCAAAAGGCACGACGATGCGCACTTGGTGTGTTGGATAGGACTGCGCTCTGCCTGTGGCACAAACAACCAAAGCGCAGAGGGCCACGGCTGCGCTCTGAAGTTGCCTTTGCAAATTGATAGGCATGGTTTGTATTCCGGCTATTCCACTTTGCCAATGCGCCGAACCACGTCCGCCATCCGCTTCACGTCTTCCTGCACATATTTTTCGAAGTCCGGGCTATCGAGGTACAAAACGGGGCTGCCGGCACTGTGAATGGCCTCGCGCACTTTCGCATCGTTGGCCGCTGCGCGCGCGGCGGCGCGCAATCGTTGTGCAATGGGCTCCGGTGTGCCGCTGGGAATAAACATTCCCGACCATTGGGCGTATTCAACATTGAATCCCTGCTCCTTCAGGCTGGGTACTTCCGGAAACGCCTCCAACCGGCTTTGACCCCAATGTCCCAATATCCGAATCTTGCCCGCCTTCACTTGTTGCAAAACCGTTGCCGGTCCCGTGGACAAAGCGTCAACCTGGCCACTGAGCAATGCCAATACGGCAGGGCCCGCTCCGGTGTAGGGAATGTGCATCAAACGCACCCCGCTGTTTTGCGCCAGCATCTCCATGGGCACGTGCATGGTGCCGTAGTTTCCGGACGATCCGAAGTTGATCGCTCCGGGTCGTTTACGCGCATCATCCACAAAATCTTTCACCGTCTTCCAAGGGGCGTCCGCACGAACCGCCAGTACCGTGGGGTCCGCGGTAAAACGCGCCAGCGGACGCAGATCGCCGATTGCGTACATGGGTGAGCGGCCCAGCAAGGTGTCGGCCTCTGGGAGAACAGAAAATGACGAGAGCGCCATCAGGACGGTGTAACCATCGGGCTTGGATTTGGCTGCCATGCCCATGCCAATACCACCACCGGCACCGGCCTTGTTTTCGATCACGACGGTTTGACCCAGCTCTCGGCCCATAGCCTCGGCCACCGGGCGTGCGACAGTGTCAGCCAGCCCGCCGGGCGGAAATGGCACCACCATCGTGATCGGCCGAACAGGGTATGCAGGGGTTTGGGCGTGGACCGTTGCCATGCTCATGATGGCAAGAAAAAGCGCACAAACCCAAAGCGCCGGCGAAGTGGTGCCGCATCTCTTCATGGTGTCTCCTCTTATTTGAAAATCACTTTACCATGTGCAGTTGATCCACTTTTAGCCACGGAAATTACCAATGCGCATCGCAGCCTTTTTGTACCAGCAGCAGCCCCATGTCGGATTGGTATCCGATGATTTGCAGAGCGTCGCACCTTTTGACATGCCGTCGGCCCTGCGGGAGTTGGGCGCATTGCCCATTGTGGAAATGCTCGCAAGTGGACAGCCGTTGCCGCCGGCTCTTGCCACATTGCCTTTGAACGCGGTGAGCCTGCGCGCGCCTTTACCCAAACCTCGTCGCAATATTTTTTGCGTGGGTAAAAATTACCACGCGCACGCCAAAGAATTTGCGCGTAGCGGGTTTGACAGCAGCGCCAAGTCGGGCGGCGAAATACCGAGCTTTCCCATTATCTTCACCAAGGTGCCTGAGTGCGTTATTCCCACCGGCGCGGCGATCGAAATGCCCCTGGGCGTTTCGACTGCCATTGACTACGAGGCGGAGTTAGCAGTGATCATCGGGCGTGGCGGCAAAGGCATTAGCAAAGCCCGGGCCATGGAGCATGTCTGGGGTTACACCATCGTCAACGATGTCACAGCGCGGGACTGGCAGAACCGCCATTCGCAATGGCATATGGGTAAATCGTTTGACACTTTCTGCCCCATGGGACCCTGGCTGGCAAGCGCCGAACAACTCAACATCGCAGACACCCAGGTGCGCTGCTGGGTCAATGGCGAAGAACGCCAAAACGCATCCACCAAAGACCTGATTTTTGACATTCCGACACTGATTGAGACGCTCAGTGCCGGCATCACCTTGTATCCCGGCGATGTGATTGCCACCGGAACACCAGTGGGTGTCGGAATTGGTTTTACACCTCCCAAATACCTTCAATCAGGCGATGTGGTGCGCATATCCATTGACGGAATCGGGGAGATTCAAAACCCGGTGGCTTAATCGGAGTTTGCGTTGCTGCTGCTGAGATCCACTACGACATGCGTGGTCATCCGGTGATCGCCCACATGTCGTTAGTGAGTTTGCTTACCTCACCCGTGCTGGTGTTGTGGCCCTTTATCAGCGCTAGCGGTGTTCACAATTGTTGCCAGCGGATTTTCGCCTGAAACCCTCATGGATAAAGGCTTTGCCGGGTATTTGACCTAAATTCCGGTCGTTGCCGCGCGGCAACACTTCGGACTTGTCGTGTCCAGTCATCTTGCTAATGTGGAATTCAGAATTTTTAAGACCGCAATGGCTTACTTCGGCCATTAGATTTTTCCGACTCGCCGCCGTGAGATCGAATACGTAAACGCAGACGGCTTATCTACCCCTATTAGCAGCACTAACGCCCCCGCTAGCACTAATTAAGGGCCACAGCACCAGTACGACCGATTGGAGACCGACTGTACGGGGAATACCATCTCGCCTGATTTGCGCAGCAAATCGCTCACTATGTGACCTAGCGCAAGTAGTGTGGACTTGGCCCGTTTTCCAATCAGCACATGGAATCAACGTCTTTACGCTCGGTCAAATATGTGGCGCTATTGGCGGCGCTCACCATCGTAGCGATAGCCATGTCGGTGAGCTTCCTGCTGTGGAATTTACGCGAACGGGAACTCAATCACGCCAAGCTGGAAACCACGAGCGTTGCCCGCATGCTGATAGCACAGACCGAGCAAAGCCTCTCCAGCGTTGACCTGATACTGCAGGGGGTTCAAGAGCGACTGATGACGTCGTTCGGTAGAAATATCGCGCTCGATAGTGGGCCGGTCAGTTTGTTGCTCAGCTCGCGGGTCTCTGGTTTGCGCCATTTGCGCTCACTTTTTATTGTGGATAGCAAGGGCACTCTGATCAATTCATCCCGCCCGGACTCACCACTGAACACATCAGTGCAGGACCGCACCTATTTCAATGTATTTCTGCAAGGGCACACGGATCGCCTGTTCATTAACAAGCCGGTGCGCAGCCGTCTGGACAACGCTTGGACTCTGAACATTTCGCGACCTCTCTATGAAGCAGACGGCAGCCTACGCGGTGTCGTGGTTGCGAGTATGGACATCGCCGATTTTGAACAGACGTACAGTGCCATGCAAATTGACTATGCACGTCCCATTGGCATTTATCTGGCTGATGGAACACTGGTCGCCAGCCTGCCACATCGCGAGAACCTGATAGGCACCCAAGTGCCAGAACTGACGCATGAAATCCTGCCCAGTGCCGACCATGAAATTCGCAACATCGAACACCGCAGCGGCAATGGGGTGCGGGAGTGGTTTACGTTGGGGCGGCTGGCCGGCTTCCCCCTGTTAATCGGTGTCACCGATGACGTGGACTTGAGTCTTGCCTCCTGGCGTGAGACCGCCATCCCCATCGGGCTTGGTGCCTTGCTGGTGTGCATCTTTACCACCTTGGTGGCTTTTTTCCTGGCAGAAAAGCTCAAACGCAAAGCAGCGCTGAGCTCGGCCCTGGACGCTGCCAATGACCGGTACCAGCACACCATCAACGCCGCCATGGATGCCATCGTTGCCTTTGATGGTGACGATTGCATCGTTCTGTTTAATCCTGCGGCCGAGGAAATGTTCGAGCGCAGTGCCGCACAGGTTCTGGGGCAATCGATGGAAATCCTCATACCCGCCCGCCATGAGGTGCAGAGCACTCCGGTGTCCATGCAGTCGCACATGAACATTACAGGGTTCCGCGCCGATGGTTCCGAATTCCCCATTGAATCCACGCTGGCGCATACCCAAATCGCGGGTACTACGCAGACCACCTTGGTTTTTCGGGACGTGACCGAGCAGCGCCGTATAGAGGCTGATTTACACCAGGCCAATATGCAGTTGCGGGCACTGGCTGCTTCTCAACAGGAGGTTCGCGAGCAGGAGCGCAAACGCATCTCGGGTGAGTTGCACGATGACCTGAGCCAGCAACTCACCGGCCTGAAGCTCAGCCTCTCCTGGTTGAACAGCCGCATGAGGAAGGGGCGCACCACGGCCTTGCACCATCTTGAGGAAATGCGCCAGCAACTCGACACCGCGATTACCTCGGTACGGCGTATCGCCGCAGAGATGCGGCCGCGCGTTTTGGATGACCTGGACTTCGGGCAGGCGCTGACATGGCAAACCTCGGAATTCGCCAAATACAGCAACCTGAAGATTGAACTGCATTTGCCTGCGGCTGATCTGGTCAAGGACGAAAAACTGGCTACAGCCTTGTTTCGTATCGTTCAGGAGTCCCTGACCAACGTCGTGCGGCATGCGAATGCGAGCAGCGTTCACATCGGGCTGATAACCGACGGCGACACCTTGCAGCTGACCATACGTGATGACGGCAAGGGATTTGCTCTTGCGCCACGGCAGGACGGAATCGGTGTGGTCGGTATGCGTGAGCGCTGCAGCGCAAACGGCGCGAATTTTCAAATCCTCAGCCACGAGGGAAGGGGAACCACGGTCGAAGTGACCGTCAAGCTCGCCCCGCAAAAGTCACAAGAGAACCTACTATGAAACTCGAAGTTTTAGTGGCCGATGACCACGCCATCATCCGCGATGGACTGAAAAAAATCCTGGCCGATACTGACGATATGGTGGTAGCCGGCGAAGCGGCCAATAGCAACGCGGTCATGGAGCAAGTCCGCGCACGCACCTGGAGCTTGCTGGTGCTGGATATATCCATGCCGGGCCGAAACGGTCTGGAGTTGATCCGCATGGTCAACGCGGAGTGCCCGCGCCTGCCGATTCTGGTGTTCAGCATGCACCACGAAGAGCAATATGCGGTGCGGGCCATCCGTGCCGGTGCCTCGGGATACCTTTCGAAAGAAGGCGACACCGATTTACTGTTGCCGGCCATGCGCAAGGTGGCATTCGGTGGCGTGTTCATCAGCCCCACGGTGGCCGAGCTGCTGGCCACCGATGCGTCTCCGCACAAGGAGGTGATGCCTCATACCCTGCTCACCGACCGGGAGTTCGAGGTGTTTAGCCGCCTGGTGCGGGGCGTGCGGCTGACCACCATCGCCGAGGAGCTATCGCTGAGTGTGAAGACGGTCAGCACCCACAAGACCCATATCCTCAACAAGATGAACATGAGCAGTCCGGTGGACCTGGTGCGTTATGCCCTGGACCACAAACTGCTGGATGAATCAAAGCAGTAAACCAGTCCACCAAGTGCTTCGAATAGGAATTTTCCTATAGCCAGTTTCATCCTCCGCCTATATCGCCATCTGCACCGTCTCGAGAAAATTGAGCTTGTAAAAAGTGCGCGTGGGCGCACAGCATTTGTTCAACGTCAACTTAAGGTGAACGCTATGGTCTCAACATCACGCACAGTTTTAGTCGGTCTGGCCACTGCTACTTTGGCAGCCGTATTTGTCCCGTCCGCATGGGCCGTGGACGTCGATGCTGCCAAGGCGCTTGCCCGCCAAAACAATTGCTTTAAATGCCACGCCGTTGACAAAGACAAAGACGGCCCAGCCTACAACAAGGTAGCCGAAAAGTACCGTGGCAAAGCCAACGCGGAAGCGCGCCTGATCGAGCACGTCACCTCCGGTGAAAAGGCCAAGTTCCCCGATGGCCACGAAGAGGAGCACAAGATCGTCAAGACCTCGCCTCCCAAAGACATGGCCCAGATCAAGAACCTGGTCGAGTGGATTTTGTCGCAATAGTTTTTGGCCAGGTTCCACTGACATCAGCATTTTTGGGAAAGGGTTGGCCATGAAAGGCATACAGTCCATCATCGTCGCCTGCTTGCTTTCGGCATCGACATTTGCGTTTTCACAGACAGCAGCGGAGGATACCAAGCTGCCGGATATCGGGGAACGCTCGGCGCAAGTGGTCGCCAAAGAGGCATTGGCCAAAGACGCTCTTTGCACCAAGTGCCATGATGAGAGCGAGACCGCTCCCATCCTGTCGATTTACCAAACCAAACATGGCGTGCGCGGCGACGCCCGAACCCCTACCTGCCAGTCCTGCCACGGTGCCAGTGCGGACCACCTGAAGGGTGATACCGATGGCAAGGGTCGCCCCGCACCCGATGTCGTGTTTAAGAAGGGCGTGTATGAGCGTACTGATAACAAGGAACGCGCCGCGCAGTGCTTGGCCTGCCACAAAGGCGGCAAGCGCAACAACTGGGATGGCGCACAGCACGATGCCAATGGTGTGGCGTGCAACGACTGCCACGTAGTGCACCGGCCCAAAGACAAGCTGCTCGACAAGAAAACGCAAACGGAAGTTTGCTTTGCTTGCCATAAAGAACAGCGCGCCGACAGCAAGAAGATGTCGCACCACCCGATTGAAGAGGGCAAGGTGGTCTGCTCTGATTGCCACAACCCGCACGGATCTACCGGTCCTAAGTTATTGAAAAAGAACACCGTGACCGAGACGTGCTACCAGTGTCACGCCGAGAAGCGTGGGCCGTTCCTGTTCGAGCACCAGCCAGTGACTGAGGACTGTGCAAATTGCCACTCGCCGCACGGCTCGAACATCACACCGCTGTTGAAATCGCGGCCACCGTTCCTGTGCCAGGAATGCCATGACGGTACCCACGCCAGCAACACGCCTGCTGGCCCCAACGCCGCCGGTTACCAGGGCGGTCTATCTACCAAGACACCGGCCGGAGTTGTCCAGTATCCCAACAAGAATCTGGTGGGTGCAGCGTGTATGAATTGCCATCGCCAGGTCCACGGCTCCAATAGTCCCGCCGGTGGCTACTTCCAACGGTGATTGAAGAGGTTCGATCATGAAAACCAAACCGATGATTCCGCGCTTAAGGACGCTTCCCCTTGCTTTGCAAGCTGCGCTCTTGGTCTCCTTGGGTCTACCCCAGGCCGGTCGTGCACAAAGCGAAGATGTGCTGGCGCTCACGCAGCCGGTCAGTACGCTGGAGGTGGGCGTCAGCAATATGCCCATCAGTTCCGCCAAATTCGGGCAGTACAACGGCATCAATAAAGAGGGTGTATACCCGATCGCCAACGTCAACATCCGTGGTGGTGATGCCTACACCCAGGAGGGCGGCACCTACCGCTGGCAGTTCCGCGCCAATGACCTGGGCACCACCTCCCGCGAGTTCAACGCCAATGTGGCCAACCAGGGTCTCTGGAGCCTGGGCATCGGTTATGACGCCTTGCAGCACAACTTCTCCGACACCTACCAGACACCGTACAACGGCACCAACGGCGGCAACACATTCACGCTGCCTGCGAACTTTGGCCTCGCCAATAACACCGATGCCTTGACCGCCGCACAAAAAATTGCGCTGCATAACCTGGACGTGAGCACCACCCGACAGAACACTTCGCTGAATGCCGTCTACAACCTGAATGCGCGCTGGGACTTCAAGGTGGACTTCAACCACTTGGACCAGTCCGGTGCCAAGCTAATGTCATTTGGGTCAGCAGGTATCGGAGGGGCCTCGGGCGAGGTGGTTTCCATTCTCCCCAATCCCACCAACTACCAGACTGATACCCTGAATCTGGCTGCCAACTGGACGGGTGACCAGGCCAATATGACGCTGTCGTACTTTGGCTCGTACTTCAAGGAAGGCAGCGACCGGGTGATCTTCCAGACATACCAAGGCGCGAGTGCACTGCAAACCATGAGCACCATGCCCAGCAATGACTTTCACCAGTTGAGTCTGGCCGGCGGCTACAAGTTCTCGCCCAGGACCAAACTGACAGGCTCGCTGTCCTACGGGCGCAATACACAGAACGATCCGTTTGTGGTGGATTCAGCGATGTACATCACGGGCAATACGGCACCGGGCAACGCAAAGACATCGCTGGATGGTCTGGTGGTCAACACCCATGCCGACCTCAAGCTCACTGACCAGACGACACGGGACCTGCTGCTTTCCGCCGGCATTAAATATGACCAGCGCGACAACCAGACGGTGTCGGACATCTACAATTTCAATGCCATCAGCGGCAGCGCCAACAATGCGGCTTTCTATCCGAATACGCCGCTGAGCAACCGCAAGACGGTTACGGAATTTGCCGGCGACTATCGCATTGATAAATCCCAGCGCGTTAATCTGGCCTACACCCGCGAAGATGTCAAACGCTGGTGCAACAACTATGCAGTCGGCACCGCCAACAATTTGAGCACCACCTTGGTGACTGCCTATCCCGCAGGCGTAGTCAATTACCCCGCAGGCACCAATTGTGTGGTTGCCACCGACAGCGCTGACGACAAGGTCAGTGCCAACTACCGCGTCAAGGCCAGGGAAGACCTGAACCTCAACCTGGGTTACAGCTTTAGCGACCGCAAAACCAATTCAGACCCGAATGCCATTGCAGCGTTTATCAGTACCAACGGTAATCTGAATCCCACAGTTGCTTCCGCCTTGTTGGTGCGAGGCCAGAACGGCGGCGACTTCCGCGGCTTTTATCCGTACTTTGACGCTTCACGTCAAGAACAGCTGCTCAAGCTCGGCGCTACCTTGCAAGCCAGTGAGCAGTTGTCCTTCGGCGCCAGCGCCAAGTATACGGATGACAAGTACGACTCCACGTATGGAGTACAGGCCGGTAGTGGCTGGAGTGCGAACCTGGACTCCACGTACAACTACTCTGAAAACGGGGCTTTCTCAGCCTATATCACGCAGCAGCACCGTCAGCGCGATATGACCAATCAACAAAACGTAGCGGCCAGCGCTGCCGGGGCTAACAAGATCAATGTCCCGGCGAATAGCAGCTGGACCAATTCGCTACGCGATGACGATACGACCATCGGCCTCAACCTCAAGCAGGATGGATTGGCCGGCGGCAAGCTCGAACTTCTAGGCGACGTGAGTTATTCATCCGGCGGTACCAATTACGCAACCGCGCTCAATTACGCCGGCAAGTCCAGCGACGCGACGCCAGCGTATTGCTATTCATCGAGCATACTGTCCTGCGGTGCCTTACCTGACATCACCAGCGAAGTGATCACGCTCAAAGTCACCGGTATTTACAAGGTGGACAAAAAGTCCAGCGTCGCCGTGGGCTATATGTACCAGTTGATGCACAGCACGGATTACTACTACAACGGTTTGCAGTACGGCGCGACGCCCAACACCCTCATGCCGACTAACCAGAGCGCCAATAACTACACGGCTAATCTGTTTTCGGTGTCTTACGTGTACAACTTCTAAAGCTGAATATGGATACTCAAAACCCTGGCGTTCTGCGCCGCATGTGGAACGTTCTGCGCAAGCCCAGCGCCAAATATTCGGTGATGGCCATCGGCCTGATCGCGTTTACCTTGGGTATTCTTTTCTGGGGCGGCTTTCACACCGGTCTGGAGATGACCAACACGCTGGGGTTCTGTACGACCTGCCATGAGATGCGCGATAACGTGTACCAGGAATACAAAGAGACCATCCACTACAGCAACCGCACCGGCGTGCGCGCCATTTGCTCGGATTGCCACGTGCCGCGGGAGTGGGGCCCGAAAATGATTCGCAAGGCCAAGGCTGCTTTTGAGGTCTGGGGAAAAATTACCGGCGCCATTGATACCAAAGAGAAATTTGAAGCCAAGCGTATGGAGCTGGCCGGCCACGAATGGGAACGCATGAAGGCGAACAACTCGCAGGAATGCCGTAACTGCCACAGTTTTGAAGCTATGAGCGCCGAATTGCAAAAGCAGACGCCCTACAAGAAGCACATGGCGGCCAAGGAAGAAGGCAAGACCTGTATCGACTGCCACAAAGGCATTGCCCACCACCTGCCCAAAGAGTATGTCGATCCGGACGAATAAAGATTTAGCGGGACGTACGGCTTCGCAGTCCGTCTGGCGCTCAGACCGGGTGCGCTGCCGCACGGTGCTTTTTCACCGTGGGGCCTATCGTTGGTGAGTGGCTAATAGTGCCCAACCCGCCAAAAATGTAAAGTTAGCCTAAATGGCCTCTGCGGTCGGCTACATGGACTTGTTCCAGTAGTCCTGGTCCGCGTAGCGTTCAACCAAGGCGTCAATGTCAACTTTCGAGTCTGCCGCGCTGAATTCGAACCGTCCAATCAAGTTGATGTGCTGCCACGCCACTGGGGATATCCCCTTGATCACGTCCATGGCTGCTTGGTCTTGCGCAGACTGCTTTTGCGCATACACCCGTTGTTGTGGCCTCTGAAATTCCGCATCCCACATTAGCAAGATCATTGGACTCGGCCAGTCCAAAGTGTTTCCGCACGGCAACGCCCTGAATTTAATTCCAATGCCTCGAAAAGCCTTTATCGATGCGGGCTTCATGTGAAAATCTGCCGGCGAAAATTGTGGACACCGTTAGCGCTCATAAAGGGCCACAACAACAAGACCTGAACTCATAAACCAGCGGGGTCCAGCGCAAAGACAGGTTCGGAATCGACCTGATTGTCGTGAATGAATCCATTGATCCAGGGCGAGTCCGCACTGATACCACCCGGTGGTGGTTCCAGTGCATTGCATTCGATGACGTCCACCAACCGGTCTACCAAAAGCGCAATATTCTGATGCGCTCCCCGGAGAATGATCGCTACCGCTTTGGATACGTCGCTAATCGGGTCCTGGCCGGTTAGCTTGCAACTGTCGTAAGCAGGGAGAACCGCCAACTGACCGGCGCTGGTGTACTTCATCAGCCCCAAGGAGTCCGAAGCCGCAGCCGGCGCGGTCAGGTCGGTTGTTGACACCGCCTCCACCACATGCGCGCTGGACAATGCAAACAGCATGCGTCCACACTGCACAACCCCGTATTGCTGTGTCGCTGCATTGCGATGGATGGATGGTCGGGGAAGCGTATGCCCTTGACGGGGAGCCGGGCTTGGCTCAACAGCCGTTAACAGCACCGAGCGCACGGGGTCCCGGTACCCGTCGCTGACCTTGAATTCCCGGTAGCCTTTGCTTTGCGCCAGGCC
>CAIOLZ010000371.1 GCA_903859265.1 uncultured beta proteobacterium | reverse complement strand
CTGTTGGTGCTGCCAGCGCAGCAAAGCCTCTACTCCCGTGATAACCCCGCTACGACCGACCTGCGCCTGGTAGTGCAGGAGAAACTGCCCTTTCTCAACCGCCTCGCGCAAATCGGATTCCAGCGCAGCGCGAGCGGTTACAGCAGCCTGCATTTCTGGTTCGAAGAAGCGCATTGTGTTGCGCCCCGACTCTTTTGCCCGGTACATTGCCAAGTCCGCTCGCTTGAGCAGTTCATCCAAGCTTCCCCGATGGTCCGAAAACAAAGCAATGCCGATGCTTGGACTCCTATGGCAGGTACCGCCATCGAGTTGATACGGTTCGTTGATCGCTTCAATAATTTTTTCCGCTACAGCTTTAGCACCCGACGCAGCATCTTGCGCATTCACGCTCAGGGACTCCAGCAACAGTACAAATTCATCTCCTCCGACCCGCGCCACCGTATCCCCAACCCGCACACAACGCGTCAGACGCAGCGCCGTCTGCTGCAGCAACAAGTCTCCGATGTCATGGCCTCGCGTGTCATTCAACATCTTGAAATCGTCAAGATCAATAAAAAGCAGTGCACAGTAGTGCCCAAGACGCGCGCTCGATGCAGCGGCCTGTTTCAATCGGTCAAGCAAGAGACGCCGATTGGGCAATTCGGTCAAAGAATCAAAAAAAGCAAGGCTATTGATCTGGTCCTCGGCTCGCTTCTTTTCCGTAATATCCGACAACACGGCGACGTAATGCGTGATGTGGCCATCGGGCTGCCGTATAGGGGAAATAACGGCCATTTGGATGCAGGGTGTGCCATCCATATCTTGGTTGAAGAATTCGCCAGTCCAGGGGCGACCATTCAGCAGGGCGTTCCACATGGCCGTGTACGTTTCCCTGGAGGTACTTCCTGACTGCAAAATGCGTGGGTTCTTGCCCATGATTTTTTCGCGGCTGAAACCCGTACGCCGGACAAATGCTTCATTGACGTATTCAATCGTAGCGTTCGTGTCAGTGATGATGACACTGTCCGAACTTTGCTCCAGCGCCTGCGACAACTTGCGCAACTGGTCTTCGGTGGCCTTGCGCTTAGTAATATCACGCGTGACCGATAGGATGCAGCTTTGGCCTTTGAGCACCAAAACGTGGGCCGATATCAAAGTGAAGACAACCCGACCATTCTTGCTGACAAGCCTTGTCTCGAAGTTTTCACAGTGTCCACCGTTGTGCAAGCCGTCCACGAAAACTTGGCGATCATGCGGTTTCTGCCAGATATTCATGTCCAGCGAGGTGCGGCCCACAGACTCCTCACGGGTCCAACCCAGCATCTTCTGGAATCCGCCGTTCACGTCGAGATAGAGACCATCGCAGAGACGGGTCATGGTGACAGCATCCGGGCTGGTCAGGAACGCCGTACGGTAACGTTCCTCGCTGTCCCGCAGGGCCACTTCTGCCTGCTTGCGCCCGCTGATGTCACGCGATGCGTTAAACAACACCGATTGTCCATCGAGCTCAACAACATATCCGGTAACCTCGACGGCAAACGTACTTCCATCCTTTCGGCGATGGGTCGATTCGAAGACGCAAACTTCCTTTGATTCAAATTGCTGGTCAAGTAAGTTGCGCAGTTGCATTGGACTGAGACTGGTATCCCAATGAAGTGGTCCTAAACCAATCATTTCACTGCGGGAGTACCCAAGCATGCGAAAAAAAGATTCGCTGCCCTCGATCAAGCAGCCGTCGCGGTCAAGGATGTGGATTCCGTCGCTGGAGTTCTTGAGCAATATGCTGCTGCGCCTGTTTGCGCGGTCGTTTGAATCGATAAGCCGCCACAAGAGGGTCGCAGCAAGCGTGCTAACGAGCAGGAAGAACACTGCAAGGGCCGCTGCTTTGCGGCGGTCATTGCGCCACTCCATGAGGTAGTCATCCTCACCCATTCCGACCACCACGTAAATGGGCGTGCCGGCAATCCGCCGAAAGGCGTCGGTACGCGGAATGCCGGATGCGCTCTGGGCAGTGAAGAACGTGGCCGATTTCACGCCGGAAGCCAAAATCTCTGTTACCTCTTTGGAACCACCCCTGGCGCCAGTTTGTCCCGACTCGGCGGTCGTTGGTGGGTAGCGCGCAATCAGGGATTTATCTGTGTCGCGTAACAGTGCAATGCCGCTTGGTCCAAGATTCAGGCCCGAAAGTAGTTTTTCAAAATGATTCGCTGGAACCGCGGCCGCAATGACGCCGGCAAATTGACCATCAGGATAGTTGTAGCGGCG
>CAIOLZ010000370.1 GCA_903859265.1 uncultured beta proteobacterium | reverse complement strand
GCAATGCTGGCAGAGGTAACCCGGCGCACGGCAGAGATGGTGGCGCAATGGCAAAGCGTTGGTTTTTGCCACGGGGTGATGAATACCGACAATATGAGTATTCTGGGTCTGACGATCGACTACGGCCCCTTCCAGTTCCTCGATGCCTATGACCCGGCGCACATTTGCAATCACTCGGACCATCAGGGCCGATATGCTTTTTACAAGCAGCCCAACGTGGCCTACTGGAACCTGTTTTGCCTGGGCCAGGCCCTGCTCCCGCTGATCCCGGATCAGGATCAGGCAATTGCGGCGCTGGAAACCTTCAAAACCCTTTATCCGCTGGCCTTCGAAAGGCGCATGGCCGCCAAACTGGGTTTTGATGCACCCCGCACCGAACACAAGGCCCTGGTAGAAGACGCGCTGAAACTCCTCGCAACCGCCCAGGTTGACTTCACGATTTTCTGGCGGCGCCTGAGCCAATGTGCGGCGCTTGGCCGATTGGACGACTTTGCTGCCATGCGCCCGGTGCGCGACCTGTTTCTGGATCCCGATGCCATTGACCAGTGGCTTACGTCGTTTGCGAGCGTCATTCGCCGGCCGGGAAATGGCCACGACCCAAACACCATGCTGCGCAACAACCCCAAGTATGTGTTGCGCAACCACCTGGGTGAAATGGCCATTCGGGCGGCCAAAATTAAGGATTTCAGTCAGGTTGCCGCTCTATTGAAAGTTTTACAGCATCCGTACGACGAACACCCGCAATTCGAATCTTTTGCCGACTTTCCGCCGGACTGGGCCAGCGGCATTGAGATCAGCTGCAGTTCATGATTTTTAAAATTGAAAGCCACTTATGACCTTTACTGTCCAAAAAACTGACGCGCAATGGAAAGCCCTTTTAGCCGAAAAAGGCGCGGAACCGGGTGCCTTTGAGGTGACTCGCCACGCCGCCACGGAACGCCCTTTTACTGGCAAGTACGAGTCCCAATGGGCCGATGGCAGCTACCACTGCATTTGCTGTGATGCCAAATTATTCGACTCTGACACCAAGTTTGACGCCCATTGCGGCTGGCCCAGTTTTTCATTGGCGATTCCCGGCGCGATTCGCGAAATCACCGATCGCAGCCACGGCATGGTTCGGGTGGAAACCGTTTGCAGCCAGTGCGGGGCGCATCTGGGGCACGTATTCAACGATGGCCCGACCGAAACCGGTCTGCGCTATTGCATGAACTCGGCCTCGTTAAACTTCGCACCTGAATGAAAGCACTTCTCGACTTCATCCCCATCGTTCTGTTCTTCGCGGCCTACAAGCTGCACGCCTGGTTTGGCGTTGGCAAAGACGAGGCAATGTTTTTTGCCACGCCCGTGCTCATGGCTGCTACGGTGGTGCAGATGGCCATCCTGTATTTTCTGGACCGAAAGCTGACGACATTGCAAAAAATTACGCTGGCTGCGATTTTGCTGTTTGGCACTATCACGCTGGTCCTGCATGACAAGCGCTACATCATGTGGAAACCCACGGTTTTGTACGCCGGCATGTCAATTGCATTGGCGGTTGCAGTGTGGGGCATGAAGAAAAATTTTCTGAAAACCATGCTTGGCAGCCAGTTGGAATTGCCCGATCCGGTATGGCACAAACTCAACATCGCCTGGATTGTCTATACCGCGTTCATGTCGCTGAGCAATGCTTATGTAGCGTTTTATTTCAGCGAAGAAGCGTGGGCCGACTTCAAAATTTGGGGCTACATATTCCCGGTTGTCTTTCTGATCGGCCAGGCGTTTTTGATTGCCCCGCACATCAAGGCGGCGGAAACCAACGAACAGGACGCCGCGCCATGACAAAGCCGGTTGAAAGCCACGCGCCACCAGCGCAAATCGACGCTGTGGCCATGGAGACAAGGTTGCGCGAGCGTCTGACGCCCACCCAACTTGAAGTGATCGACGAAAGCTGGCAACACGCCGGCCATGCGGGCGCCAGTGCTGCAGGCGCGAGCACCCATTTCCGGGTCCGCATTGCATCCCCGCTGTTTAGCGGAAAGGCGCGCTTGGCGCGACATCGCCTTGTGTATGATGCACTGCAAGATTTTTTGGACCAGGGCGTGCATGCACTGGCCATTGAAACCCTTTAATTGCAACAATTAACAGTGAAAACCCAGAAGGAAACTGAATGAAGAAGCAAATTCTGTCGGCACTCGCCACCGTGGCGGTAGCAGCGGCGTTGACTCCAAGCGCTTTCGCGCAAAACGTGGCTATCGTCAATGGCAAGGCGATCCCCAAAGAACGTCTCGAGGCGCTTTCCCAGCAGATCGCACGTTCCGGCCGGCCCGTAACGCCCGACATGCAAGGCCAGTTGCGTGACGAGGTAATTGCCCGCGAGATCTTTGCGCAAGAAGCCCATAACCGCGGTCTGGATGCGACCGATGACTACAAAAACCAGGTCGAATTGACCAAGGAATCGATTCTCATCCGTGAATTGTTTGCCGATTTCCAGAAAAACAATGCCGTGTCAGACGAAGATGTCAAGGCAGAGTACGACAAGTTCGCGTCCGCCAATTCGGGCAAGGAATACCATGCGCGGCACATTCTGGTGGAGAAAGAAGACCAAGCCAAAGACATCATCGCCAAGATCAAGAAGGGTGCGAAATTTGAAGATCTGGCCAAGAAATTCTCAAAAGACCCAGGCTCTGGTGCCAAGGGTGGCGATTTGGGATGGGCCAACCCCAGCAGCTATGTGAAAGAATTTTCAGACGCACTGGTTGGTTTGGGCAAAGGGAAAATGACGGAAACACCGGTGAAAAGCCAGTTTGGCTACCATGTGATTCGTTTGGACGAAGTGCGTGATGCGCAGTTGCCCAAACTCGAAGACGTTAAGCCCCAAATCGCGCAGCAGTTGATGCAGCAAAAAATGGCGAAATTCCAGGAGGAGTTACGCGGCAAAGCCAAGGTCGAATAAGACGGGTATTGCCTGAAAAAACGCGGCCTGTGCCGCGTTTTTTTTCCGTGCATCTGGTGTTTGCAAGAGCCAACTGATATGGTTTGCACCTCACCGATAAAGCACTAACAGCGGGACGATGTTGAATACCCAGCGCGTTGTCATCAGCGAAGTCGAAGGGCAAATTTTTGCCCGCGGGTTACCCCGGTCTTTTGACAGCAGCAACGACACGCCGGACCGTCAAAAGGTTCTTGACTGGATTGCAGAGGCTGGTTTTGCCGATTGCGTTGTGGACGAGGCGGGCGTGCAACAGCTGGTTGATGATTGCGCCAGCAGGACGACGCCGTTCGTTGTTATGGTGGCCCAGCGCATGGACGCCACCATCGCTGTTGAAGTGTCCGCCGACGCAATGTCTGCTGCGGTCAGTCTCTCCCCTCCCAAGGGCGGCAGACCGGCCAGTATTGACGACGTTCTGCGTGCGCTCAATTCAGCTGGCGTTAGCATTGGCGTGGACCATGACGTCCTGATGGCCGCATGCCAGGCCGGTATCGCGGAAAAGCTGGTGGTCGCGCACGGCCTGCCGCCCGTTGAAGGCGCGGACTGCGATTTTCTGGAGCTAGTCCCGCAGTCAGCCGATCGTGCACCCAAAGTCAACGAAAACGGACTAATCGATTACCGTGATCACGGTGCCATTGCTTTGGTCGAGGTAGATGCGCCATTGATGCGCCGCATTCCTCCTGTCCCCGGGACACCGGGGCACACCGTTTTAGGGCAACCCATTGCGCCCCAGCCAGTGCGTGATGCGCCATTCGCCAGCGACTTGTTAGGCGCAAAAGTCTCCAGCGGTGACCCGGATTTGCTCATCGCCACCAGCAGTGGCCTGCCGGTACGGGTGCCTTGCGGCGTCATGGTGGAACCGGTCTTGAAAGTTCGCGAGGTCAACCTTGCTACTGGAAATATCAATTTTGATGGCACTGTGCAGGTTGAGGGTGACGTGATCAACCAGATGAAAGTGCTGGCCTCGGGTGACATTGTGGTGGGCGGCACGGTCGAAGGTGCTGCCCTTCAGGCAGGCGGAAATATTGCGATCAAAGGCGGCGTTATTTTTGGTGCAAGCCTGGAGGCGGCAGGCATGGTGAGCGCGCGATTCGCCCAGAATTCGAAGCTGACGGCCGGCTCCATCCTTGCTCTTGATGACGCAGCGCTGGAGTGCGCACTGCAGTCCGGCAACCAGATAACAATCGGCGTGAAGAACCCGCAGCGCGGTCGTTTGGCGGGAGGTACCGCCCGGACGAAAATGCTGCTAAAGGTGCCACTATTGGGATCGCCCAAAGGCTCTGTGACCAAAGTAGAGGTGGGCGCCGACCCGGAGCTGGAGCGGCAGTACCAATTGCTGTCGGAGCGCATTCAGGTGGAAAAAACCAACGAAGAAAACCTGCAGAAACTGTGTCAACACCTGGTCGCCATCAAAGATCCCAAAGGCATGCTGGACCGGGCCAAAACGGCGTGGCGGCAGGCGGCACAGTTGTGGGGAAAATCGTTGGCGCAGCGGCTTGAACTGGACAAACAACGCGAGAGCATACGCAATGCCCGGCTGGAAATTACAGTTGAAACGGCAGGCCCTGTACAGGTCACGTTTGGATCCACCAAGCTGGTTCTGCAAAAACATTACGGTGCTGGCGCGTTGTCAATCGACAAGGACGCAAAAATCGTTTTTACACAGCCTGATGGCAAGGCTTTTGCCGCGCAGTAACTGGCTGAAGTTGACTCCTATTTTGGGAATCCGTCTCTACCCCACCCAACGCCGCGCATTGTGCCAAATTTGCATCCAGGCACTGTGTGCGTTGATATCCTGGTCTGTCCAACTGCTCTGAATGTTGCGAAACACGCGCTCGGGGTGCGGCATCATTGCGGTAAACCTGCCGTCGGCTGTGGTGACTGCGGTGAGTCCGCCCGGGCTACCGTTGGGATTGAACGGATAGCGCTCGGTAGCAGCACCGTGGTTGTCGGTAAACCGCATCGCAGCGATCACCTGGCTTGAATTGCCACGGTACTTGAAGTTGGCATAGCCCTCGCCATGCGCCACCGCTATCGGCAAGCGCGCTCCTTGCATGCCGGCAAAAAACAGCGACGGCGACTCCAAGACTTCAACCATCGATAAGCGGGCCTCAAAACGCTCGCTCTGATTGGTTGTAAAACGCGGCCAGTGTTGAGCACCGGGGATGATATCGGCCAACTCTGCGAACATTTGGCAGCCGTTGCACACGCCCAGACCGAAGGTGTCGGAGCGGCCAAAAAATGCGCTGAACTGTTCGACCAGAGCCGGATTGAAGGTGATGGAGCGGGCCCAACCGATGCCGGCGCCCAGCGTGTCGCCGTAGCTGAAACCGCCACAAGCCACAACACCTTTGAAATCCGCCAACTTGGCCCTGCCGGATTGCAAGTCAGTCATATGGACGTCGTAGGCATCAAAACCGGCTTCTGTGAATGCATAGGCCATTTCCACGTGGGAGTTAACACCCTGCTCCCGTAAAACCGCGACTTTCGGGCGACTCGCATGTACTGCCGGGGCGCTAAAAGCTCTAGGCAAGTAAACGTGCAAGCCTGGGTCGGACAGTTCTCCAGCGGCCGCATGTTCGGCGTCGGCGCAGTCCGGGTTGTCGCGCTGCTGACAGATCTTCCAGCTGACCGCGTCCCAGACCTGGTGCAGATCAGCCAATTTAGCGGAAAAAACGGACTTTGCATCGCGCCAGATTTGCAGTTCACCCACACCTGCTGCGACCTCACCGCCCATCGGACGGGTTTTTCCGATGCAGTGGCTGAAAGCCGACAAACCATGTTCGCGTAGGGTTTGCATGACCTCACCGCGTTGTGCCGTGCGCACTTGCAACACCACACCCAGCTCTTCGTTGAACAAGGCTTGCAGTGTTCGCTCGTCGCGCCGGGCACTGACCTGTCCGGCCCAGTTCTTGCTGTCACCGACGTCCATGCGGCTGTCCGAAATGCCGTCGCCTTCGGTCACCAGCATATCCACGTTGAGTGCGACACCGACGCGTCCAGCAAACGCCATTTCCGCGACAGTCGCGAGAAGTCCGCCATCGCCCCGGTCGTGGTAGGCCAGCACCTGACCCCTGGCGCGCAAGGCATTGACCGCGTTGACCAGGTTGACAAGGTCTGCCGCTCGATCGAGGTCGGGCACGCTGCTGCCGGTCTGGTTCAGGGTTTGCGCCAAAATGCTGGCGCCCATGCGGTGCTGACCGCGCCCCAGGTCGATCAGCACCAGCGTGCTGTCTTCATGGGCATTCAGCTGGGGCGTGAGCGTGCCGCGCACGTCGGCCAGCGTGGCAAAGGCGCTGATGAT
>CAIOLZ010000369.1 GCA_903859265.1 uncultured beta proteobacterium | reverse complement strand
TTTTTGGGCTCCCTGGTGCGGCCCGTGCAAGGTCATCGGGCCTTTGCTCGAACGCCTGGAGACCGACTATGGAGGACGCTTCAAGCTGGTCAAAATTGATTCCGACCAGGAGCAGGAACTCAGCCAGGCCTTTGGCATTCGCAGCATCCCGACCTGCGTATTGATGGTGGGCGGCAAGCCGGCCGACGGCTTCATGGGCGCGCTGCCCGAGGGCCAGATCAAGGCCTTTCTGGACAAACACGTGCCAGCCGCCGAGGAACTGCAAGCCGAGGAAGACGCTCAGGACGCGCAGGCCCTGCTGGCTGCGGGCGACCCGCAAGCTGCGCTGCACAAACTGCATGAGGCGCTCAGCATCAACCCCGGCAACGACGACGCACGTTTCGATTACGTCAAGCTGCTGATTCAAACCAACCAGCTCGACGACGCCGAAGCCGCTTTGGCTCCCGCACTGGCCGAAATTCCCCGCCAATTGCGCTTTGACGCGCTGCTGCATTTTCTGAATGCAATCCGCTTTGTCGCCACCGACCCACGTGGCGCATGGGCACCTGAACAGTTCGACGCACTGATTGCCGCCAACAAACGCGACTTCGACGCGCGGCTGGCAAAAGCCCGCGTGCTGATGGTCTCGGGCGCTTGGACGGCATCCATGGACGAACTGCTGGAAATCATCATGCGCGACAAGACCTGGATGGACGCCGTGCCGCGCAAAACCTTCGTCGCCATTCTCGAACTGCTGACGCCACCCAAGCCCAAAGCCGGTCCGCAGGATCTGGGCAAATCCGCCGGCGGCATTGAGCTGGCGGGCAAGGTCGTCGCCGAGCAGGACCCGCAGGCGCAACTCGTCGCCACCTACCGGCGCAAACTCAGCATGGCGCTGAATTGATATTTAGGCGCAGGTCTCTAGAAATTTCCGCCTGAAGTTGTTGGTTTTCAACAAAATTTTCAGCAATTTCAGTAGTAACCCTCTCTAAGCAAATTCGACTACGAAGCATGATTGCGCGTCGGAATTAGCACGGTCGTACTTTTTTCGGGCAGGTCAATTCAATCATGGAGAATTTGGATGAAAACTTCTTACAAAGCGTGGGCCGCGATTGGCGCATCGCTTCTTCTGGCGGCGTGCGGTGGAGGCGGAGGTGCTGGTAGTGCCGGCACCACCAACAATGCGCCCGGACGCGGGCAACTAGTGCAATCACCGCCAGTGCGTTCGCTGTCGCTTTCTGCCGCAGAGTTTACCGGCCAGTTGAGCGCTGCAGGATCGTCTGGGCAGTTGCTCCTCCAGTTAGCAACCAACTCTACAACAGGCCCTCTACCTTGCGGGATTGACGTCTATTACATCCAATACGGAACTGTGGGCGGCAAAGGTGAACCAACACAGGCATCAGCGGCAGTTATGGTACCTACCGGTACTAGCGCCATTTGCTCAGGTCCACGCCCCATCGTGCTGCACGCGCACGGAACTGCAGTGGAGCGTAGATTTAATATGGCGGAATTCACGGATACAACCAATCCGGCGCATGGCGAACAATCGGTGGTTGCTTCCCAGCTTGCTGCCAAGGGATATATTGTCGTTGCACCGAATTACGCTGGCTACGACAGCTCGCCACTTACTTATCATCCGTTTTTGGTAGCTGATCAGCAATCCAAGGACATGATCGACGCATTGGCCGCAGCCAGGACAGCTCTCCAGGGAGTGTCTGGCATATCGGATAACGGCAAATTGTTTCTGTCTGGCGTTTCCCAAGGCGGACATGTTGCAATGGCAACTTTCAGAGCCATGCGGGCACTTGGCATGAATGTGACGGCGCTAGCGCCATCAGAGCCGGTTAGTTCCCTACTGAGCTACG
>CAIOLZ010000368.1 GCA_903859265.1 uncultured beta proteobacterium | reverse complement strand
TGCCTGGGACGTATTTGACATTGCCACGCGGGGCGTGGAGGCCGATTCGCGTGTAACCCTGCAATTCACCGACACCGGGGAGGTCAGCGGCCTGACGTCCTGTCACCATTTTGAGGGCCAGTACCGCGTGGGCGATGATGGCTTGCGCATAACGGCGGCAACAACGACCTCGGAATCGTCGCGCACTGCGCCATCGGGGGGTTCATCTCCAATTTGCCCGCCCGCCTTGCGACGCCAGGAAGCAGCGTTCATGACAGTGCTGGCTGACATTACCCGCTGGGATTTCACGGCCGATGGTGCGCTGGCCTTGGGCACCATTGACGGCAGACGCATTTTGGCGCGCCGCAAGCAGCCGCTAGAGTTCCAACGGTAAGCTGCGACAGCGTTTTTTCGTCAACGCGCACAAGGCGTTCGAGAGCGCCGGAGCCAACGGCGGAACGCCCGGCTCCCCAACTCCGCCCGGTGGCCGCACGCTGGGCACCAAGTGGGTCTCTACGTGTGGCGCTTGTGCCAGCGTGACCATCGGGTAGTTCGGGAAGTTGGACTGCTGCACCACGCCATCGCGGATATCGATGCGGCTGTACAAGGCGGCAGTCAGGCCAAAGATGACGGCGCTTTCCATTTGCTGCGCCACGCTCTGCGGGTTGATAACGGTGCCGCAATCGACCGCAACCACCACTCGGTGGACCCGTATTTGCCCATCCTGCACTGACGCTTCGACCACCTCGGCGACGATGCTGTTGAACGATTCATGCAATGCAATGCCGCGCGCATGCCCCGCTGCCAAAGGTTTGCCCCAGCCGGCCTTTTCCGCCGCCAGATTGAGTACCGCCAGATGGCGCGGCGCGTCCTTGAGCCAGGTGCGCCGGAAATCCAGCGGGTCCTGCCGGGTTTGCAGCGCCATTTCATCAACAAAGCTCTCTGAAAAAAAGGCGTTGTGCGAATGCCCCACGGAACGCCAGAAACCCACCGGAACACCCGAACGGGTCGCCACGTGGGCAACTTTCTGATTGGCGAACCCGTAGGGCAAATCGAACAAACCTTCGGATGCAGTTTTGTCGGGCGTATCGATCGGCCCCGACAAGGCCGGCAAGGTCCGCGCCATCCAGCGGGGCGATATGGCATCGCCGGCGGACTTGATGCTCAGGCTGCTGATAACACCCTGCGCATCCACCGCAGCCTGAAACTGTGCGACATGCATCGGGCGGTAAAAATCATGCGTCATATCCTGTTCACGCGACCAGGTCAGTTGCACGGGACGACCGTCACACGCCATGGCAACCTTGACGGCCTGTGCCACGAAATCGACCTCCAGCCGTCGCCCAAAGCCGCCGCCCAGCAGGGTCACGTGCAGCGTTACCTGTTCGACATCAACGCCTGCAACCCGCGCCGCCACGGCGCGTGCCGCACTCGGCACCTGGGTCGGCGCCCACACTTCGACCCGCCCGCCGGCAACCCGCGCGGTGCAGTTTTGAGGCTCCATCGTGGCGTGTGCAAGATAAGGTGCGCTGTAGCTGGCCTCCACCAGGCGCGCAGCTTGCGCCTCGGCTTTGGCGGTGTCACCGGTCTCGTAAAAAACGTGCCCGCTCTCCGACGCGAGGCTGGTGTTCAAAGCCTGGTGAATGCGTGCTGAATCCAGCGGACCGGCACTTCGCTGCTGCCATTGCACCTGCACTTGCTGCGCCGCCATACGAGCATGCCAGGTCGTTTTACCAACGACCGCAAAACCGGCCGTAGCACCGGCCAGCGTCGCATCGGAATTCGCAGTTTCCAGTGGTACGCACTTTTCCACGCCCGGCATGGCGAGCGCGGCCTTGGCATCGATGGCCGTTGCGCTGCCCCCGAGCATGGGGCACATCACGACCGAGGCGAACAGCATGTCCGGCAAGCGCACGTCCAGTCCGAACTGCGCGCGTCCGTTGGTCTTTGCCGGAATGTCCAAGCGCTGCGTTGCCTGCCCAATAAGCTTCCAGTCCATCCGGTCCTTGGGTTGGACAGACTGCGGTGCGGTGCCTGCCGCGGCACCTGCGAGTTCTCCAAAATGCGCGTGCTTGCCCGACGCGTGTTGCACTACGCCGTCCTGCACCGACAGCTCCGCCACCGGCACGCCCCATTGCGCCGCTGCTGCGCCCAGCAAACTCGCCCGGGCGGACGCCGCCGCCATGCGCATGGGTTGCCACGCATCGGTCAGACTCGATGAGCCCCCAGTGACGCTCAGGCCCAACTCGCGGGCGACTTTGCCCACCACCCACTCGCTCACAAGGATGGTGGCAGACGGGTCTTGCGCATCCAGATCCTTGGGATGGAACGGCAATGCGCCCAAAAACATGGCGACGTTGCCATAAATCTTGTCAGGTCCTGCTGTCTCCAGCGTGATGCGGCCCAAGGGAATATCCAGTTCCTCGGCCACCAGCATAGACAGT
The DNA here is from genome assembly GCA_903859265.1 of uncultured beta proteobacterium. Lineage (GTDB taxonomy): Bacteria > Pseudomonadota > Gammaproteobacteria > Burkholderiales > Burkholderiaceae_C > Allorhodoferax. Next base: position 1,865 of record CAIOLZ010000368.1, on the reverse strand, counting down.
CCGGTGTGTACGCCCTGGCCCATTTCGCTGCGCGGCATGGCCAGAATGACCTGCCCGTTTTGGGCAATCTTGATCCAGCCGTTCAAAGCGACATCGCCCGCGCTGGCGAGCATGGACGCAGCGCTGCCCATGCGTGAGCGGGCAGGCAACACGCCCCACCCCACCACAAGCGCACCGGTGGTTCCCAGCGCACTCAGAATCAGGGTGCGGCGCTTCATACGAAGGTCTCTTTGTGCGTCTGGCCAGCCGCTGCCTTTATTGCGGCGCGCACCCGCTGGTAAGTGCCGCAGCGGCAGATGTTGGTCATCGCAGCATCGATGTCTGCATCGGTCGGTTTGGGAGTGCGCTCCAGAAGTGCAGCCGCTGCCATCAGCATGCCGCTCTGGCAGTAGCCGCATTGCGGCACCTGCTCAGCGATCCAGGCGGTCTGAAGGGCATGCGGCGCATCGAGCGCGCCCAGTGATTCGATGGTGCGAATGGCTTTGCCCGCAGCAGCGGCGACCGGAAAAACACAGCTGCGAACCGCCTGGCCATCGATATGCACGGTGCAGGCACCGCATGCGGCGACACCGCAACCAAACTTGGTACCGGTCATATTCAGGACATCACGCAGCACCCACAGCAGCGGCATGGAGGGGTCCACGTCGGCCTGGACAGATTTGCCGTTGAGCATAAGTTCCATGGTCAGTTTTCCTCCCGCAGACGCGAACGGATGTAGATCATCACAACACCGATGGCCACCGCGCCGGCGCCAGCGAGGTACAGGGCGGTACCGTCCTTCTGTTGGGTGTGCTCGGTGAAGTAGCCCAGTATGGCGGTCAGCAATCCACCGTAAATGAGCGCCCATATGGCGCGCTCCATGCGGACAAGTCGGGCATTGGTAGTACCGTTGTATTTCTTAAAAAAGGCCATCTTCAGTCTCCAAAAACATTAACGGGGACGATGCATGCGGAAAAGTTGCTGCGGGCCGACCGTGAAATAGTCCGCAGGCCCGCCGCCGCGCAGAATATGGCCGGCGTGGGCGGTGTCGTAAACACCATCCACCAGCAGGCGTTTGTCGATATGCACCAGAACCACTTCACCCAGCACCAGCCAGCTCGGCACGTGGGTGCCATCCGCTGCCTGCAGTTGAACAATCTGGGTTGATTTGCACTCAAAACTTACCGGGCTCAAGGCGACCCGGGGTGGTTTGACGCGCTGCGATGCCAATGCTTGCAAACCGGCAAACTCGAACTCACTGGCGCCACCCGGCAAGGCGGCGCAAGTCTGGTTCATGGCCTCTGCCAGGTCGCGAGTAGCGAGGTTCCAGACGAATTCTCCGGTTTGCTGCACGTTGCGCAGGGTGTCTTTGGCGCCAATGCTGGAAAAACCAATAATGGGAGGAACGTAGTTAAACGCATTGAAGAAACTGTAGGGCGCCAGGTTAGGCCGCCCCTCGGCATCACAGCTTGAAATCCAGCCGATCGGCCGGGGACCGACAATCGCGTTGAACGGGTCGTGCGGCAGGCCGTGGCCGTTGCGCGGCTCATAGCTGTGGGTATCGGTTTGGGCAAGTTTGTGCATAGGCTCTGCATCATATTCCCAGCCATGCGCAACCGCGCAACCGATAACATCGGCGCCCGTGAGGGTCTGACTGAAATCATTTCATAGAAGGGTTCGTTATGTTCCAAGGAATTTTGATCACCAAAGATGATGCCGGCTACCGAGCCGCACTACAGCAGATTGATGAGTCTGTACTCAGTGAACCGGCGCCGGGTGACGTGACGGTGGCTGTTGAGTGGTCCACGCTGAACTACAAAGATGCGTTGGCGGTGACCGGAAAATCGCCGGTGGTACGGCGCTTTCCCCTGGTTCCCGGGATTGAC
>CAIOLZ010000367.1 GCA_903859265.1 uncultured beta proteobacterium | reverse complement strand
GCGGGCGGATAAATGGCTGGCACAAACGCCGCAGATGTTTCGGCTGGGCGATCTGTCTGGCGCATTAAATGCGGCTGGCGACGCCGTCACCGACGAGTCCAGTGCAATGGAGTTTGTGGGCAAGCGCCCCTTGCTGGTGGTCGGCAGTGCACAAAATTTCAAGGTCACTTACCCGGAAGACTTTGCTCTGGCGCAGGCGGTTTTGCTATCGCGCGTCTCTGCTTTGGGCTGATATTTCTCAACTGACGAATTGCTGACGTAGTTGGGTAGATTCCAGGGAGATTTGGGGTTTGTCCTAACGGGAAATCCCTGAATCGAAGTCAACATCGCGGCCCATGACGACAGACTTCATCCTCGAGACACAAAAGCTCACCAAAGAATTCAAAGGCTTCGTGGCAGTGGACAAGGTGAACTTGCAAGTGCGCCGGGGCACGATTCACGCTTTGATTGGCCCCAATGGCGCGGGCAAAACGACTTGCTTTAACTTGCTCACCAAGTTCATCAAGCCCACCAGCGGCGTGATTCTTTTCAACGGCACGGACATCACAGCGGAGGCGCCGGCGCAGATTGCACGGCGGGGCATCATCCGCTCGTTCCAGATTTCAGCGGTGTTTCCGCACTTGACCGTGTTGGAAAACGTGCGCGTGGCTTTGCAGCGCAAATTGGGAACCTCGTTCCATTTCTGGCGTGCCGAGAGTTCGCTGGACGGACTCAATGCGCGGGCCCTGGAGTTGCTGGCGTCGGTCGATCTGGAGGGCTATGCCCACAACGTGACGGTCGAGCTGAGCTATGGCCGCAAACGCGCGCTGGAGATCGCCACCACGCTGGCGATGGATCCGGAACTGATGCTGCTGGACGAACCCACACAGGGCATGGGTCTGGAAGACGTGGACCGGATCCGGCAACTGATCAAGAAGGTAGCGGCCAACCGCACCGTGCTGATGGTGGAGCACAACATGAGCGTGGTGTCCAGCATCGCCGACACCATCACGGTGTTGCAGCGGGGTGCAACGCTGGCCGAGGGCCCGTATGCACAGGTGTCCAAAAATCCGGCCGTGATGGAGGCCTACATGGGCAGTGCCGATGCCGAATTGGTGGGGGCGCACGCATGAGCGCCACATTTTTAGAAATCCGCGACCTGCACGCCTGGTATGGCGAGTCGCATGTTCTCCATGGTGTGAATTTTGATGTGCAGGAGGGAGAAGTCGTCACCCTTTTAGGGCGCAACGGTGCAGGGCGTACCAGCACCATGCGCGCCATCATGGGCCTGACCGGCAGCCGCAAAGGGTCGATCAAGGTACATGGCAAGGAAACCATCCACGCCAGCACCCACAGCATTGCGCGACTGGGTATTGGCTACTGCCCCGAGGAACGTGGCATTTTCTCCAGCCTGTCCACCGAAGAAAATCTGATGCTGCCGCCCGAATTAACGCCGGGAGGTATGGGTATCGATGAGATTTACACCATGTTCCCCAATCTGAAGGAACGGGCCCACAGCCAAGGCACCCGGCTGTCCGGCGGTGAACAACAGATGTTGGCCGTCGCACGCATTTTGCGCACCGGCGCCCGCTTGTTGCTGCTCGATGAAATTTCGGAAGGGCTGGCGCCGGTCATTGTGCAAAAGCTCGCCGAGATGGTGAGGATGTTACGCACCAAGGGGTACACCATCGTGATGGTGGAACAAAACTTTCGTTTTGCCGCTCCGCTGGCAGACCGCTTTCTGGTGATGGAGCATGGCGAGATTGCGCAGCATTTCACACAGGCGGAGCTGCCTGGCAGGCTCGCCCAGTTGCACGAATATCTTGGTGTTTGATTCGATAGAGTAGTTCAGCAATTTCAACAGGAGACAACGATGAAACTTACAAAACTCGCAGCAGCCTGCGCCCTGACACTTGCGGCAGCCGGTGTTTTTTCAACCGCAGCGCACGCCCAAAGTTCGGGTGACGTGATCCGCGTCGGCATCATTACGGACATGTCCGGCCTTTACTCCGACATTGACGGCCCGGCCGGTGTGGAGGCCATCAAAATGGCGATTGCCGATATGGGTGGCACGATCAACGGCAAGAAGGTTGAAGTGGTCGCAGCCGACCACCAGAACAAACCTGATGTGGCTGCCGCAAAAGCGCGCGAATGGTTTGACACGCAGGGTGTGGACATGTTGATTGGCGGCACCAGCTCGGGCACCAGCCTGTCGATGGCCAAGGTTGCGTTGGAGAAGAAAAAGCTGTTTATTGCGATTGGCGGTGCGACTTCGGCGTTGACCAACGAACAGTGCTCACCATACACAGTGCACTGGGCCTATGACACGGTGGCGCTTGCCAAGGGCACTGGAAGTGCCGTGGTTAAAGCCGGCGGCAAAAGCTGGTACTTTCTGACTGCTGACTATGCGTTCGGAACGCAGTTGCAAAACGACACCAGCAACGTGGTGAAAGCGGCTGGCGGTACCGTGGTGGGGTCAGTGCGGCATCCGCTGTCGGCCAGTGATTTCTCGTCGTTCTTGTTGCAGGCGCAGTCCAGCAAGGCACAAATTCTGGGCCTGGCCAACGCCGGCGGTGACACTATCAACTCGATCAAGGCGGCCAACGAATTCGGCATTACCAAGACGATGAAGCTGGCGGGCTTGCTGATGTTCATTAACGATATTCACTCGCTCGGACTGAACGCCACCCAGGGCATGTACCTCACCGATAGCTGGTACTGGAACAAGGATGCCGAGGCGCGTGCGTGGAGCCGCAAGTTCTTCGAAAAGATGAAGCGCATGCCTTCGAGCATTCAGGCCGCTGACTACTCGGCAACCACCCAGTACCTCAAAGCGGTGAAGGTTGTGGGATCGACCGACCCCGACAAAGTGCTGGCCCAGATGAAAAAGACCAAGATCAACGACGTCTTTGCCAAAGACGGATTCATTCGGGGCGACGGCACCATGGTGCATGACATGTACCTGATGCAGGTCAAAACACCGGCCGAATCGAACGAGCCCTGGGATTACTACAAGGTGATGCAGACCTTCAAGGGTGAAGAGGCCTGGACCACCAAGGCCGAATCCAAGTGCGCTCTGTGGAAGTAAATGCGTAACTGCACCGGGCTTTGATGCGGGAGATTTGATGAGCGAGATATTCGGCATACCGATACAGGCGTTTCTCGGGCAGTTGCTGCTCGGTCTGGTCAACGGCTCTTTTTACGCCATGCTCAGTCTGGGTCTGGCAGTGATATTCGGTTTGCTGGGTATCGTGAATTTCGCGCATGGTGCGCTGTACATGATCGGAGCCTATGTGGCGTGGTTCAGTCTGGAGCGATTCGGACTGAACTACTGGGTGGCTCTGGTTTTGTCGCCGGTGTTGGTGGGTGCTTTGGGTGTGGTCATTGAAAAGGCCTTTCTGAAACACCTTTACAAACTCGACCCCTTGTACGGATTGCTCTTGACCTTCGGCCTGGCGCTGATTGCAGAAGGGGTGTTTCGCGACCAGTTTGGGGTGTCCGGGCAGCAATATCCTGTGCCCGAGTTGCTGCAAGGCGCAACCAACCTGGGTTTTATGGTGCTGCCCAATTACCGGGCGTGGGTGGTTTTTGCATGCCTGTCGGTGTGTTTTGGAACCTGGTTCCTGATCGAGAAAACCAGTCTGGGTGCAACGCTGCGCGCCAGTACGGAAAACCCGACACTGGTGCAGGCGTTCGGTATCAACGTTCCGCTGATGGTGACGCTGACTTACGCGGGTGGGGCAGCGCTGGCGGCCATCGCGGGCGTACTGGCCGCGCCGGTAATTCAGATCACGCCGCTGATGGGCTCCAACCTGATCATTGTGGTGTTTGCTGTGGTGGTCATTGGCGGCATGGGATCGATTCTGGGATCCATCATTACGGGCGTCATTCTGGGTCTGCTGGAGGGTTTGACGAAGGTGTTTTATCCCGAGGCCTCAAGCATCGTGGTGTTTGTGATCATGGTGATTGTTTTAATGGTTCGTCCGGCAGGATTGTTCGGCAAGGAAAAATAAATTGAGTACCGCAGTTTCGCCTTCCAACACGGCATTGGTATCCGTCTCCCGCCAGGGCAAAACGCTGTGGCTGGTGGCCCTGGGCCTGCTGGTCATCGCGCCATTTGCCGGTTTGTACCCGGTGTTTTTGATGAACGCCTTGTGCTTCGCAATCTTTGCCTGTGCCTTCAATCTTTTGCTGGGTTTTACCGGCCTGTTGTCGTTTGGGCATGCGGCATTCATGGGTTCTGCCGCATACGTCACGGGTTGGCTGGTGCGCAGTGCAGGCTGGCCGCCCGAACTGGGCGTTCTGGCGGGCACATTGGCGGCAGGCGTGCTTGGCTTGCTGGTCGGGTTGGTGGCGATTCGTCGCCAGGGCATTTATTTCGCGATGGTGACTTTGGCCATGGCGCAGATGATTTATTTCATCTGCCTGCAGGTGCCATTTACCGGTGGTGAGGACGGTCTGCAAGGCGTTCCGCGCGGTACCTTGCTGGGCTTCATTCCCCTGAGCAATGATCTGGGCATGTATTTTCTGGTGCTGGCTTTGTTCGTCGGCGTATTTCTGGGAATCATGCGCATCGTGCACTCCCCTTACGGTCAGGTGCTCAAGGCCATCCGCGATAACGAGCCGCGCGCCATCTCGCTGGGCTACGACGTGGACCG
>CAIOLZ010000366.1 GCA_903859265.1 uncultured beta proteobacterium | reverse complement strand
TCAAACACCTGCTGCCCTGGCAGTGGACCAGCTGAGCGCGATGGGAGACCGTGGCACTCTTGCGCTGCATGCGGTCAGCCTTGCGGTGCGCCCCGGAGAAATATTGGGCGTTGCAGGCGTCTCCGGCAACGGCCAGCGGGAGTTGGTCGAGGCGCTGGTGGGACAACGGCCGCGCAGCGGCGGCGTAGTCACCGTCAGCGGGCAGCCTTACAGTGCGACGCGTGAACAAAACCGGCGGCTTATGGTGCGCAGCCTGCCCGAAGAACCGTTGCGCAACGCGTGTGTGGGCGACCTGTCAGTGGCCGAAAACATGGCCTTGCGCGACTTTGATCAAACGCCGCTGCGGACCAGCCGTTTTCTGGGAGGCATTCTCAGATTTTCGAAATGGCGCAGTCGGGCCCGTCAGTGGATCTCGGACTACGGCGTCAAGACCCAGGGAGAAAATGCTCCCATGCGCAGCCTCTCCGGGGGCAATGTGCAGCGTGCCGTTCTGGCGCGCGAACTTGCCGGTGACATCAAGATTCTGATTGCGGCCAATCCCGTTTTTGGTCTTGACTTTGCCGCCGTGCGGGACATCCACGCACGTCTGGTGCAGGTCAAGCAGCGTGGTGCAGGCGTGCTGCTCATCAGCGAAGACCTCGACGAACTGCTGGAGCTGTCAGACCGCATTGTGGTGATGAGCGAAGGCCGCATCGTCTTCGAAACCGCAGGCGCCAACGCCGACCGCCAATTGCTGGGCGCCCATATGGGTGGCGGCCATCACTGAAGACGCAGCACTGATTGACTGGAACACCGCATGCCATCCACCAACCTCACGATTCCCGCAACCCCTTTCCCTTTCACTTTTGAGCTTGCTTTGGCCGCCCTGGTCATCATTGATATGCAACGCGATTTTGTCGAGCCGGGTGGCTTTGGCGAAACTCTGGGCAATGACGTTTCATTACTCACCGCGATCGTGCCGGCGTGCCAGCGCATGTTGGCAGCATGGCGCGCCGCGGGGGGGCTGGTGGTGCACACCCGCGAATCGCACAAGCCCGATTTGTCGGATTGCCCGCCGGCCAAGCGTGAGCGCGGCAACCCCAGCCTGCGCATTGGTGACGACGGTCCGATGGGTCGTATCCTCGTGTCGGGTGAGCCGGGCAATCAGATCATTCCCGAACTGGCACCCATCGCCGGCGAAATCGTGATCGACAAACCGGGCAAGGGCATGTTTTATGGCACCGATTTGCAGGTCCAATTACAAGCGCGCTCAATCCGCTATCTGGTCTTCATGGGCGTAACCACCGAGGTATGCGTTCAGACATCCATGCGCGAGGCCAACGACCGGGGCTACGACGGATTGTTATTGACCGATTGCACGGAAAGCTACTTCCCTGCATTCAAAGCTGCAACCATCGAGATGGTGCATGCACAGGGTGCCATCGTGGGCTGGACCAGTGAGAGCACGCCTTTGCTGAACGCCATTAGCTGAGAATTGGCTGGCTTATGGACCCGCGGAGGATGCTAAAGTTTGACGCGATGATTATCAAAAAAACCAAGGCTGCATCCAAAAAAACGACGCCCGCAAGGCGCTCTGTGGCCGATGAGGTTTATGAAAAAATCAAGCAGGACATCGCCAATTTTCGCTTGATACCGGGTGACCGGTTTACCGAAAACGAATTGAGCTTGCGGCTCAAGGTGTCACGTACACCAGTGCGTCAGTCCCTTTATCGGCTGCAACAAGAAGGCTATGTCGAGGTGCTTTTCAGAAGCGGCTGGCGTGTTCTGCCTTTTGACTTTGAAAAATTCGACCAGCTTTATGACTTGCGGATTTTGTTGGAATCGTCAGCGATCGTGAAGCTGTGTGACGCATCCTCTGTGCACCCTGAAAAGGAACAGGCTCTGCTAGATGCCCTGACCGCCATCTGGCTGGTAGCACCCCAAGACCGCAGCAACGACACGATGCAAGTCAGCCAGTGGGACGAAGCATTCCACTGCGCGCTGGTGGAGGCTGCGGGCAATCTGGAAATCGCAAGAGTTCATAAAGAAGTCACGGACCGCATCCGCATCATCCGGAGACTGGACTTCACCAAACAGGCCCGCATTGATGCAACCTACGAAGAGCACGCCAAGATTCTTAAGGCAATCCAGCGCAAGCGAAGCGATCAGGCAAGCCTGTTGCTGCGCACGCATATTGAAACCAGTCAGGCTGAAGTTCGAAAGATTACCCTGCATCAGGTTTTTATAAGCCGACGGATGGTTTAGCGGATATCGATGCGCTGACAAATCCGGCGTACGGATTTGGAATATGGGCACGACTTTTGCTAAAGAGTTTACGGTTACTTCACACAACCCTAAACTGGTGCAAAACGAATGAAAAAATCCTTACTTAACCACACTTGCATGCTGGTAGCTCTCGCTGCAATTTCCCAGTTGGCCCAGGCCGAGGACTGGAGTGATACCTACATTGGCTACCGCACGGGCAGTACCTTCGCAGAACCCTACATAACAAGCGATATTGGCAAAGACATCATTAACTTCAGCCATGTCGGTGGCTATGCCTACGGCACCAACTTTTTCAATATCGATCTGCTCATGTCGGATTCCAAGGACCCCGCCGGAGCCGGCTCTTCGGAAGGGGCGCAAGAAGCCTACGTTGTTTATAGAAACACCATAGATCTGCAAAAGGTCTCGGGCCAGTCGTTCAAATTTGGCCCGGTTCGCGATGCAGGGGTGACCCTTGGTTTTGACTGGAATACCAAGAATGATGCGGGCTATAACTCCAAGAAACGTATGCTGGTAGCGGGCCCAACATTGATGATCGACGTACCAGGGTTTCTGGATGTAGGTCTTTATGAACTTTGGGAAAGTAACGCGCCCTACAACACCTTCACCCAAGTTGCCACACCACGCTATAGCTACTCCCCGCACCCGATGCTTAGCTTGGCCTGGGGCATACCTTTGGGTTCCCTACCATTGTCATTCGAGGGCTTTGCCGACTTCATTACCCCAAAGGGCCCCGATGAATTTGGAAACAATACTGCTGCCGAGACCAACATCGATATGCAGGTGATGTATGACATCGGATCGGCAGTAGGCGTAGCGCCGAAGAAGTTCAAGATTGGATTTGAGTATCAATACTGGCAAAACAAGTTTGGCAATAACGCCAGCGTGGTTCCTGGTGCCACGGCCCATACGCCGATGGTTCGTATGGAATACCACTTCTAAAGACTATCTTTTAAGCGGTGAATATATCGGGCCACTTAAATGGCCCGAGTTTCGTTTTGCCAATGGGTTTTTTAACCCGGCGATACGGGCAACGCAGCAAATTTCGATGCGACCGATTGCTATTGAACTCACGGACCAGTTGACTTGAGGCACCTTGCAATGCTGGTGTTAAGCGGTTCGAGCAGATGTCTGGGATCTGCCTTGTTCAGGTAAAAACCGGTGTACCTTGACTTGCCAGCGGTAGTGATATGGCCTTGCGGCCAAAGCGGCTTCATGTCCTGATACGTGTTTCGGTTCAGGATTGCGACATCAACCACCTTGCGCTCCAGCAATTTGGGCAGGTTGCCATAGCTGTACGAAGGTATGAACGTTGAAAAATCAGCCAAATATTCGGTGTGCTGGGGCGAGCCAAGTCGGGCAGTGAAACTTAAATTCCGGTTATTGAGGCTGATCGGTTGCAACGACACCAGGACATCCCCGCTCTCCCAGGTCGGCTTGCTGGGCAGCAGATTTGCGCCTCGATCACTGGTAAAGCCCAAGGGGTAAACCATGTCCAGTTCGGCGCTGGAGAGCTGGCTCAGGATACGCAGCGTGGGCGCACCGATCCATGTAATTTTTGCGTTCATTCCTTTTTCGACGCAGTCCGTAATTCTTTGCCGCAGAGGCGAGGAAACTTTGAGTGTTCCATCAGCCATTACCGCGTAGCCCGGAAGATCAGACGGTACGCCAACCTTGAGTTTGATCTCCTCGTTCAGCGGGGTTTGGGCCACACAGGCGTCCAACACAAGCCACATCAAGATGCAGACACTCGATACAAACTTGTTGCCAGCCTTCATGTTGTAACCTCCTTGACCGGACCAAAACTTCACCGCCGCCGGATTGACGGGTCGTCCATTTTTATAGAAAAAGAAACGGTTTACCTAATTTTCGGGCCAGTGCAGCATGGCAACCGGCGCATAGCCATGGTTAAGCGGGCCGCTGCCTTTGCCGGTGGTTACCGCTGCGCCTGCCTCAAGCGCACCTCGGATGTAAATGCGTGCATTGAGCACGGCCTGCGCCAGCGGCTGCCCGAGTGCCAGACCCGCAGCAATGGCTGATGAAAGCGTGCAACCCGTACCGTGCGTGTTGGACGTTGGTATGCGCGGCGCCCTCATCCAGATGCATTGACGATCACCAGAACCTTGCAGCAGCACATCAGTCACCACATCACTTTGCAAATGCCCGCCCTTGAGCAGCACGGAGCGCGCACCCATGTCCAGCAGGCGGTTTGCCGCGCGCTCCATATCCGCCTCGGATTGCAGGCCATAGCCGACCAGCAAAGCGGCCTCATCGAGGTTGGGAGTGATCAGATCCGCACGCGGGAAGACTTCATCCACCATGACACCAATCGCAGCCTCGTCCACCAGCATGGCACCGCTGGTGGCCACCATCACGGGATCGAACACCACGCATTTCAACCCGTGCCGCGCAATGGCCTGTGCCACTGCGCGCGCCACGCCGGACGAATGCAGCATGCCGATCTTGACGGCGTCCACCCCAATGTCTTCGACCACCGCATCAATTTGATGTACCAGCATTTCTGGCGGAACGCCATGAATCGCCCGAACGCCAAGGGTGTTTTGTGCCGTGAGCGCGGTAATGGCCGTCATGCCATAACAACCAAGCGCACTGAATGTTTTGAGGTCCGCCTGAATGCCGGCGCCACCGCTGCTGTCGGAACCCGCAATCGACAGCACGCGGGGATAGCGGTACCTGGCCGCAGGGGCGCTGTCAGTGTTGAAGAGTGTCACGCATCGCTTTCCATATCGATCAGGGCCAAATCTAAAAACCCAGCAGCGTATCCACACCGACCAGCGTGGCGATACCCAGAATGGCAAAAATGCCGGCGGCAATGCTGTGGACCAGCTTCATAGGAATCCTGCTCGAAAGCCGGTCCCCGATGAGCACGGCGGGCACATCCGCAATCAGTATTCCCAGTGTGCTGCCCATTACTACCAGCAAGGGGGTGCGGTAATGGGCGGCCATCGCAACCGTCGCGATCTGGGTTTTGTCACCCATCTCGGCCAAGAAAAAAGTCACCAGCGTGGCGCCGAAAACACCCAGGCGGCTCGCAATCGGCGTCTCCTGCTCATCGAACTTGTCGGGAACCAGCGTCCAGATCGCCATGCCAATGAACGATGCACCCAGCACCCAGCGCATGGTGTCGGGCGCAACGTGGGCCGTGATCCAGGCCCCGAGCGCACCTGCGAGACCGTGGTTCACCACCGTGGCAAGTAAAAGTCCGGCGATGATAGGAACGGGTTTCTTGAAGCGGGCCGCCAGAATGAAGGCCAGAAGCTGCGTTTTGTCGCCAATTTCGGCCAGGGCAACGACACCGGTGGTTACAAAAAACGCTTCCAAATCAAGGTCCTCATTTCAGTCAAACCGGGTGGTGAAAATCAGGTCCACGGCAGTGGTCGCACCGGACTCGGCCCGCAGTGTAAACCGCCGTGACAGGTCATAAAACACGTAAAAAGTCCCTAGCGTGGTCGCAATGCTGCGTTCATAAGCCACGTAAAAATCACGCGATATGCGCTTACCCAACTTGACGGTGGTAGCAGCGGTGCCGGTGCTGCCGTCGGGGTTGGTCGTACTGGTTTCACCCAGGGACACCTCATCGAGTCCCAGGTTCTTGAACAGGGTGCCCGTGGGGCTGTCACCCTTGCCCGACAGCAGGGCCAGCGCCGCACTTTGCAGCAGGCCGTAGTCCGTCCCTGTGGTCGAAGGCGCACGTCCCAACACCAGCCATGACAGCTTGTCCAGATCGGCCATGTCGGGATCGGAATACAGCCGCACCACCGGCAATTTGACGGTGCCGCTGATTTGCACGCCCACCGTTTGCTGAAGCTGCGGCCGCAGCGCCAGAATGTCGAGTGCCGGATTGTCATACGCACCCGAAAAACGCAGCACGCCCTGCTCAATATTCAGCGTTTGCCCATATGCCTTGTAGGAGCCTTGCACGGTACGCAATTCGCCCGTCAGGCGCGGCCCGCCTCCCTTGCCTTCGGCGCGTAAATTGAGTTTGCCTTCAAGCCGGGTGTCGAGTCCCTGCCCTTTGAGCTGGAAGTTGCTACCCGGATCCAGTGTCACGTCAATGTCGAGCGCCAGTGCGCTCGGCTTGGGCCCGCCTTGGGGCTCGCTACCAGCGGCGGATTGCTTTGCCTTGACAGAGGGCCGCACCCGCACATCGGCACTGAGCTGTGGCGTGGTGTCGTCTGGCAGTACAAACATCGCCTGATCGGCCACCAGTGCGCCACGCAGACTCAGGCGTGCATCCTCCAGACGCGCGCTCAAATGGCCCGACACCACCAGGCGCTGGTCGGCACGGGCGCTCACGCGCAATGCCTGGGCTACCACTTCGAGATTCATGCGCAGCCGCGAGGCCAGGGTGCCGCCCGGTTTTCCGGGCAGCCAGAGCACCAGCCCGCTTGCCTTGAGAAGGCCGCCGTTGTCGCCCCCTGCGCCTTTGAGAGAGAACTCCTGCACCTGCATTTGCAGGCCATCGAGCTTGAGCCGCAACACGCCCTGGCTGAAATCAATGCCGTCCACCACCGAGCGAATCGACATGTCCTGGGCCGCAATGGTGCCGCTCCAATGGGGCTCTGTGCGGCTGCCGCTCAAGGCCAGATTGGATTCCAGCGTGCCCTGCATCCGCCAGCCGGGTGGTGCCAGCAGGGACCAGACGCCAACCCGTGGCAGATTGGTGTGGATGCTGGCTTGCACCGGCGCGTCCACAGCCCACGACCATCCCGCAGGCGTTTTTTCAAGGCGACTGTGGAATTCGGCTGACGCGTTTCCCGCGCCATCGCTGCTCCAGCCCAGTTTGGCGCTGACTGCGGCATCGTCCACCTGCAATTCCACCCGTGCGTCCCGAAGGCCGGCGCGCAGCAGGCCACCGGCCTGGTCGGCCGAGAGCAATTGCAAATCACCGCTGGTGCGCTCCAGGCTGGCCTGCAGTTGGAGATGGGCGCTGCCCGATGCTTCCCAGGACCCGCCAAAAACAATATCGCCACGCAAACCCAGATTGGACAGGCGGGTTTGCCCCAAAAGCTCCAGCCAGGCCAGCGGCAGACCCTGGAGTCGCCCTTGCGTATGCCAGACCGCAGGGGTCTGAGCCGGTACGCCTTTCGCGGCCTTGTTAACCGCAGCGACACTACGCGCCCAACGTGCCGCCTGCCACTCGATGCGTGCGGTCCCCGGGGTGGGCCCGGTCAAGCGCAACGCGCCCGGGGCGAGCTCGAAGCTGTCCAGCGTGGTGCCGTAACGCCATTGCAAAGCCACACCTTGTGCCAGTTGCGCCGCCCATTGTGTGCCGGTCTGCGGGTCCTTGAAGTCAAGCTGCAAACCGTCGAGCGTCGCTTCAAATTGCCCCTGCCGCACCAGCCCGCCGCGGGCGTGTGATTGAACTTGCACGCTTTGCGAACCGGTCTGCACCTGAGCGTGCACGCGCAATTCCATCGCTTGCAAAGTGCCCCCCAGATTGGCCGTCAGCGCGCGTATTTCCAGTGGCGCATCCACTCCCTGACCTTCCGTTGCACCGACAGTGACGTGATCGCTTTGCAGGGTTGCATCCATGCGCATTTGCGTACCCTGCTTTTGCCAGCCGCCTTGCCAATGGGCGTCCAACGTGGCCGCGCCCTGCACCTCAGGCAAGCCCGCCATGAAAACCTCCGCACCCAATGGCAGGCGCCGGAGCCAACGCAACAGCAAATTGGCATCCTGCATCTGCCACCGCAAGCTGCCCCGTCCCTGTTGTGCTCCCAAGGCGCCTTCGAGCGCCACCTCGGCGCCTGGCATGCTGGCATGCAACTGGCCTTCTGCGTCCCACGTCCGGGTGTTGAAACGCAGCGGCCCTTGCAAGCTCGCTTCCTGTGCCTGCAAGAGCGCATGGTCCAGGCGCCACTGCGGGCCGTTCCAGTTTCCCTTTACATCCAGGTTTTTAAAGCGCAACGGCCATGTCGATGCCGCAGCACTCTGCCCCCCGGTTGCCGGTGCTCCCTGCCATTGCACATCGAAATCCACGCCGCTGCGGGTTTGCCGCGCGTTGGCCGTGCCGTGGATGGCCACGCCCGGCAGACGACTGTCGATCCGTGCGGTTTCCACGCCATGCAACTCCGTGTCCACCGACCAGGTGGTTTGGTCCGCACTGAGGCCGCCGTGCGCTTTCAGTACACCGCCAGCCAGACTGGCCTGCAAACTGTCCACACGCCATTGGCCGGCCCTGTAATCAACAACCGCCTCCAGACTTTGCACAGGCAAGCGTTGCTGATCCCATGGGCCGGCGTGTGCATTGCGCACATTGGCCCGGGCCTTCCAACCCCCGCCATCAGGCAGGACCGCAACGCGGCCGTCAAGGTCGGTTCGCGGTGCCTGCGGCCAGAGAAGCGAGGTATCAACACCGGCCCAATCGGCACTGACCCGCACCACCGGCTGGGCCTGCCAGGGTCGCAACTGGGCCTGCAACCTGGCACGCACCGAATTGCTCGCGTTACGCACATTGGCCGCACGGGCGCTGGCACCGGACCCGGGCTGCCCTTGCGCCACCTGGGCGCTGAGATCGGCTGCAACATTGAGCGTTGCGTCGGGTGCCGACAGGGTGCCGTCGATCTGCGCAGTGGCCTGCAAATCAGAGTTCGCCCCGCCCGGCACCACCGCCCGCACCGTACCGGACAAACGCGCGCTCAACGCCATCGGAGCGCTGGCCTGCAACCGCCCTTTCGCCGCGTACGTGCCCGATGCTATTTGTACATGGGTCAGATCCCAAAGGTGAGTCTCACCATCAAAAACATAGTGCCCCTGAACATCCTGCAACGTCAGTGCGGGCGGCCCCGCCCATACCAGGCTGGCGACATCCAGCGTCATGTCAACCGGCATGGGCCATCGAAACTCCACCAGCGGTGGCGATTGGGTGGTTCCGGTGTCCTCCAGTCGCACGCTTTGCGCCTTGAGCACAGGCAGGTGCAGCCGGCCGTCACGCAGGGCCCGCCAATCCCATTGCACGCGCAGGTTCTGTACTTCAACGGTTTGCGCGCCACGCTGCCAGCGCACCAAAGCGACCGTGCCACCCTCGCGCACCGTGCCGGTGACGCCCTGCAGCACCAACACCGGTTCCATCTGATCCTGGATCAGATTTGGCAGCAAGCGCACTGCCAGTTGGGCAGCAGTCGCCAGCGAACCCTCCGAGCCGCTCCAGCTCCACAGGCCCCCGAGCGCCACCGCTGTTGCCAGCGCAAGCGCCAGCACGACCAGGAAGGTGACGTGGACAAGGCGTCGCAATGCGCGCATCAAAACACAAAGCCCACGGTGAAATGCAGCAAAAATTGCTGCAGGGCGATGCCATACGCGAGGTCCAGCTGCAGCGGGCCTATCGGGCTTTTGTAGCGCACACCGGCACCGATGCCAATTTTCAAATCCAGTGCCGAAGGCTCATTGGCAACCGCTCCACCATCGACAAACACGTCGCTTTCCCACTGGGAGATGACCCCATTGAGCACAATCGGGCGTTGCCATTCCACCGTGCCCGTGGCCAGATAGCGGCCCGGTTCCGCGGTGATTTGCCCGTTTTCCGCGACTCCAATTTGCTGGTAACGGTAACCGCGCACGCTGTTGTCGCCGCCTGCCAGGAAAAGTTGGGTAAACGGGATAGCACTCGGGTCGTTCACGACCACGGTGCCGGCCTCGGCGCGCAAGGACAGGCGACCCGCAAGCTGGCGGTCAAAAGTGTTCTGCGTGGCATCTCCCAGGGGCAGAAAATCCTGCCAGCGCATCAGCACGCGACCAAACGGCTCAGGCAGCGGACCCAGGGTACTGCCCACGGCAAATTCACCACCGATGGCCCATCCGCCCGAAGGAAAAGGCATGCTGTCAAACTGGCGGCGCGCAAACGCATAGTTGACGCTCAAGGCCTCGTTGGAGACTGAAATATCGGTGTCCCTGGAGTGCGTGTCGGCCCGGTCGAGCTGCAGGTAATAGCTTTGATCGAGTTCCCGGTCCAGTACAAACCGGCCGGCGCGATACCGTTGTCCGGTGACGTCGGTATCGCCAACCGTTTGGGTATCGAGCAGCGCCGACACTTCCCAGCGCCACTTGGTGTCATCCGGCTTGGAAGTCCAGTCACTGCTGAAGCTGCTGGTGTCGCGGTCCACCGTGAGTTTGTTGACCATTCGCCAGCCGATGCCGGGTACCTGATTGTCGGTATGTTCCACACTCACGCGCGCGCCGGTGTCGGTGCTGGCGCCCACGCCGAACACCAGTTTTTGCATTGATGATTCCTTCACCACGGCATTGATCACCGCATGTTCCGGGTCACTGGCCTGATCGAGTGTGAGCTGGGCCGAGTCGAAATAGCCGCTGTCCGTCAAGCGCTGCTGGGCTTCGACCAGATCAGACTGCACATACTCGGCACCCGGCTTCAGGCGTGCCAGACGCACGACCAAGTCCTCGCCATAGCGGTTGACGCCCTGCACGTGCAGGTCACCAATCCGGTACATCGGTCCGGAATCGATTGCCAGCGTCAAATCGGCCGACTGTGTATCTGGGTCCACATCGGCCTGCGCGCTGGCAATGCGCCCGGCAGGGAATCGCTCCGACGTCATTCTCTTGACTACCTGCAGCTTGGCACTGTCCCACTGGCTTTGCGAAAAAGCGGAGCCCGCCGGCATGGTCCAACTGCCTTCGATCAACTGCATTTGGTCCCTGGCCCGGGAGTCCGTCGCAATCGCCCCGGCAAACGAAATGTGCACGCCACGTACCCGGGTCTGTGCACCGGGAACCACTTTGACAATAACCTCACGCACGGTTTTTGAATCCTGCTGGGGTGTCACTTCAACGCTTACTTCGGGTGCGAAGTAACCCAGCGTTGCCAGCAAATCGGTGGCCTGGGTTTGGGCCAACAAGGCCAGTCGAGACAATTCGGAGTCGCTCAAATCGGCCACCGCACGGTACTGCTGCAAATCAAGGTGGCGTTCCAGAAAAGGACGTACCTCCTCCGGAGCATCAAAGCGCACATCGAAAGCCGCCGGCTCGGCCAACACAATCAAGGGCATGGCACACAACGCCAGGCACCAGACAAAACGTCTCATGAAAATTGCAAATCCTAACCGGCTACTTTAAGCCATCCCACGCGGCCCATTGCAGCGGCAGACCTGGCGGCTCAAAGGTCTTTCACCAGACGCAGGGCATCAAAAATCGCCGCATGGGTGTTGCGAGCGGATACTGCGTCCCCGATGCGAAACAACTGGTAAGCGCCATCTGTTGCAGCCGGTTGCGGCTGGGGGGCGCCTGCGAGCATGGCGGTGTAATCAACCGCGCCTTGGTTGGCGGAGGCTGCTTTGAGCGCAAGGTAGAGCTCGTCGAGCGGGCGTGTTCCGTGGTTCACCACCACCTGGTCAACGCGACGCTCTTTGTGTACGCCACCGTAGTCACTCCCCAACACGGCGCGCAAACCCAGTGCGTCCCGATGCACCGATTCCAGCCGGAAGGTGACGGTAAACGTGACGTCCTTTTTTTGCAGGCTGCGCATGTAAGGCACCAGATTCATGGCCATGATCTCGGGCGCGAAACTTCTGTCGGGCGTGATGATTTCCAGGTGCGCGCCGCTGTTGGCAATCACCTCGGCGGCCTGCAGCGCCGGGTGGTCCCCCGCATCGTCAAACAGCAGCACGTTGCGCCCGGGCTTGGCATCACCCGTCAGAATATCCCAGGCGGAAACCACCAAATCATTGCCCTCACGCAGCACCTCGGTGTGGGGCAATCCACCGGTGGCGATGATGACCACGTCAGGCCCCAGCGCCAGCACCGCCGCAGCGTCAGCCAGCCGGTTGAAATGGAATTGGACCCCCTGCTCCTCGCAACGCTGCACGCGCCAGTCGATGATCCCGATCATGTCGCGTCGGCGTGGGCTCAACGCCGCCAGCCGGACCTGTCCACCCGGATGCGGCGCTGCCTCCAGAACCGTGACCCGGTGGCCGCGCTCTGACGCTACCCGCGCTGCTTCCAGCCCCGCCGGACCGGCACCCACCACAACGATATGTCGCTGCACATCAGCCCGGGGCAGCACATGCGGCATGCTGAGTTCACGACCGGTCGCCGGGTTGTGCAGGCAATACGCTTCGCCACCCTGGTAGATGCGATCAAGGCAAAAATTGGCGCCGACACAGGGCCGAATCGTGTGCTCGGCACCGAGCATGATTTTTCGCACGATGTGCGGATCGGCCATGTGCGCGCGCGTCATGCCCACCATGTCAAGCTTGCCAGATGCGATGGCATAACGGGCGGTGGTCACATCCTGAATTTTGGCTGCATGAAACGTCGGAAAACCAGTCGCGGCGCGGATGCTTCCGGCAAACTCCAGATGGGGAGCACTGCGCATGCCCTGCACTGGAATCATGTCGGTCAGACCGGCATCGGTGTCGATATGACCGCGCACCACATTGAGGTAATCGACCAGGCCGCTTTCTTTCAACCGCCGCGAGATCTCAATGCCTTCCTGGGCGGACAGGCCGCCCTGCAAATCTTCATCGCCGGTGTAGCGCACTCCCAGAATCATCTGCGGCCCGACCGCCTTGCGAATGGCCGCCAACACCTCGAAG
>CAIOLZ010000365.1 GCA_903859265.1 uncultured beta proteobacterium | reverse complement strand
CGCTTACCAAAACGCCGCCTATGCCCGTAGCTACCAGAGCTTTGTGGAGCAGGTGCGCGCCGCCGAATTGGCCCGGTGCCCGCCGGTGGATCCGAGCGCTGCTGGCGCCTTGCCTCTGACTGAAGCGGTGGCCCGCTACCTCTTCAAGTTGATGGCTTACAAGGATGAATACGAAGTGGCGCGCTTGCATACCGATGCGGCATTTTCAGCCAAGCTCAGCGGCATGTTCGAGGGCGACTTCAAAGTGCATTACCACCTCGCGCCGCCGCTTCTGGCAACCCAAAACGATAGGGGCGAACTGCAAAAATCCCGATTCGGCCCCTGGATGCACACCGCATTCAAGTTGCTGGCTCCGCTTAAGGTGCTGCGCGGCACGGCTTTCGATGTGTTTGGGTACACCGCCGAGCGGCGCGAAGAACGGGCCCTGATTGGCCAATACCGTGCCGACATTGCTGCCCGGTTGGAGGTCTTGAGCCCGGCCAACCGTGACGCAGCCTTGGCAATTGCCCGTTTGCCGGAGCAGATTCGTGGTTTTGGCCACGTCAAGGCACGCCATCTGGCGGCCGCGCGGGAGAAGCGCGACCGGTTGCAAAAACAGTAACTGGCCCGGATTCCCGGAAAACCCTGCAAGCTTACAATGGAGGGCTTTTTGCCATGGGAAGGCACGCCTTTTGCTGGTGCTTTCGCGGGTAAAAGGCCCCCCTTGTTTTATCCCTCTTGTGGAGTTCACCCGTGTTCATTTCTTCTGCTTTCGCCCAAACCGCCCCCGCTGCTGCCGCAGGTGGAGACATGCAATCGACTCTGATGAGCATGCTGCCTCTGGTGCTGATGTTTGTGGTTTTGTATTTCGTCATGATCCGGCCGCAGATGAAAAAGCAAAAGGAGCATCGGGCCATGATCGACGGATTGGCCAAGGGTGATGAAGTAGTGACATCTGGTGGTGTGGTGGGCAAGGTGGCCAAAATGGGCGACAACTACCTCGGACTCGAGGTAGCAAGCGGTGTGGAAATTCAAATCCAGCGCAGTGCCGTGACGCTTGTCCTGCCCAAAGGTTCTCTCAAGTAGGCGACCCGGACCAGCGCGACCATGAACCGTTACCCTTTTTGGAAATACGCGATTATTTTGATCGCGCTTGTGGTGGGCAGCCTGTACGCGCTGCCCAACTTGTTTGGTGAGACGCCGGCCGTTCAGGTGTCGGTGGCCAAATCGTCTTTGCGGCTCGATACCCAAACCCTGTCGCAGGTGGAAGACGCCCTGAAAGCCGCTGGCGTGACCGCTGACGGCATCGCGCTCGAGGGCAACTCCATCAAGGCACGATTCGCCACCCCCGACATTCAGCTCAAGGCCAAGGATGCCATTCAAAAGGCGCTCAATCCGGATGCCAATGATCCGACCTATGTGGTCGCACTGAATTTGCTCTCACGCTCGCCGGCTTGGCTCACGGCACTGCATGCATCACCCATGTACCTCGGTCTGGATCTGCGCGGTGGTGTGCACTTTATGCTGCAAGTCGATATGCAGGCGGCGCTGAGCAAGCGCGCGGAATCGCTGGCCGGCGACTTGCGCACCGTGTTGCGGGAAAAAAATGTTCGTCATAGCGGCATCAGCCGCAACGGGCAGACCATCGAAGTGCGTTTTCACGACACCCAGACCATGGACGCTGCCAAGGCTATCTTGCAAGACCAATTTCCGGAACTGACCGCGGTGGGCGAACCCGACGCCGGCGAATTCAAACTGGTAGCCAGTATCAAGCCGGTCTCGGCCAAGGCCATCCAGGACCAGGCGCTCAAGCAAAACATCACGACGCTGCACAACCGGATCAACGAGCTGGGCGTGGCAGAGCCCGTGATTCAGCAGCAGGGCCAGGACCGTATCGTGGTGCAGCTGCCGGGTGTGCAGGACACCGCCAAGGCGAAAGACATTTTGGGCCGTACCGCCACATTGGAAATTCGCATGGTCGATGAAGGCAGCGAGGCCCGCGCCGCAGAATCCGGCACAGGCCCGGTGCCTTTCGGCTCCGAACGCTTTCTCGAGCGCACCGGACAGCCTGTGATCGTTAAAAAGCAGGTGATTCTGACCGGCGATAACCTGACGGACGCGCAACCCGGCTTTGACGGCCAGACCCAGGAGGCCGCAGTGCATCTGACACTGGACGCCAAAGGCGCGCGCATTTTCCGGGACGTTACGCGCGAGAGCGTCGGCAAACGGATGGCGATTTTGCTGTTCGAAAAAGGCAAGGGCGAAGTCGTCACAGCGCCAGTGATACGTTCCGAAATTGATGGCGGCCGTGTCCAGATTTCCGGCCACATGACGACCATGGAGGCAACTGACACTGCCTTGCTGCTGCGCGCCGGTTCACTGGCCGCGCCCATGGAAATCATTGAGGAGCGCACCATCGGACCTTCCTTGGGCGCCGAGAACATCGCCAAGGGTTTCAATAGCGTCACTTGGGGATTTGCCGCGGTGGCGGTTTTTATGTGCGTGTATTACCTGCTGTTCGGCGTGATCTCCAGCGTGGCTCTGGCCTTCAACCTGCTGCTGCTGGTGGCTGTCTTGTCTATGCTGCAGGCCACCCTGACCTTGCCGGGCATGGCCGCCATGGCCCTGGTGCTGGGGATGGCGATTGATGCCAACGTGCTGATCAACGAGCGCGTGCGCGAGGAACTGCGCAATGGTGCATCGCCGCAGGCCGCCATCCATGCAGGATATGACCGCGCCTGGGCCACCATCATTGACTCCAACGTAACCACCCTGATTGCTGGTTTGGCACTTCTGGCATTTGGCTCCGGCCCGGTGCGCGGTTTTGCCGTGGTGCACTGCCTGGGCATTTTGACCAGCATGTTCTCGGGTGTGTTTTTCTCCCGTGGCATCGTTAATCTTTGGTACGGTCGCCAGAAGAAACTCAAGAGCGTGTCGATTGGCACGGTATGGCGCCCGCAGGGCGGCGTTGCGCTCACGCAGACCGAAAAATAGCAGGAAGCCAACATGGAATTTTTCAAAATCCGCCGTGACATCCCGTTCATGCGCCATGCGTTGGTGTTCAACGCCATATCCGCTTTGACGTTTGTCGCTGCCGTATTCTTCCTGTTCTCGCGGGGCCTGCATTTGTCCGTCGAATTCACCGGCGGCACGCTGATGGAGGTGAACTATGCTCAGAGCGCAGACCTCAATGGCATTCGCGCCAGTGTCAGCAAACTCGGCATAGACGACGTGCAGGTGCAAAACTTCGGAACCGCGCAAGATGTGCTGATCCGCATGCCGGTACAAAAAGGCGGTAATTCAGCCCAGCAGACCGACAGCGTATTGGCTGCGCTCAAGGCGCAGGACGCGAGTGCCACCTTGAAGCGCACCGAATTTGTTGGCCCGCAGGTAGGAGGCGAACTCGCCGCCGACGGGCTCAAGGCGCTGGCTTTTGTGGTGGTCGGCATCATGATTTACCTGGCGATCCGCTTTGAGTGGAAGTTCGCCGTAGCAGCCATCATCGCGAACTTGCACGACGTGGTCATCATCCTCGGATTCTTTGCCTATTTTCAGTGGGAATTTTCGCTCCCTGTGCTGGCCGCCGTATTGGCGGTACTGGGCTATTCGGTGAACGAGTCGGTGGTTATTTTTGACCGGATCCGCGAGAATTTCCGCCGCTATCGCAAGATGAATACGGTTCAGATTATCGACAATGCCATCACCTCAACCATCAGCCGGACCATCATCACCCACGGCTGCACCCAACTGATGGTGCTGTCGATGCTGGTTTTTGGCGGACAAACGCTGCACTATTTCGCTTTGGCTTTGACCATTGGCATTTTGTTTGGCATCTATTCCTCGGTATTTGTTGCCGCCGCGATTGCGATGTGGCTCGGTATCAAGCGCGAAGATCTGATCAAGGGGGTGGTCAAAAAAGAGGGAGACCCCAATGACCCAAATGCGGGTGCGACGGTTTAACATCTGCTGAAATATGGCGTCCTCACCCGGTTCCAATCCCAGAATTCAACTCGGCAAGGTTTTGCGCGAGCGTTTTCTGGCAGAGGCTGGCAAGGCAATGGTCGAGATCAGCGCCGCTGTTGAGGCCAAACTGACCGAATTGATGGACGAGCTGACGAATGCACGCGAGTCCCAGATTCGCCGTGACGTCTGGACTGCTTACAAGCGCGCCCGCCCGGTATGGGTTGACCTGACCATGAAGGAATGGCGGGCCTGCCTGGAGCCAGCCAAGTCGAAGCCGGCCACCAAATCGCCGGACATGGGTGGCCTGGAACTGGTCGGGACCGAAGTTGTTGAAAACAAGATTCTGGCGTCCCGCCTGGTGTTGTCCGTCAACGAGAAGGTGCACGCGGAACTCGACGATCTGCGTGTGCGGATCAAACTGCTGGAAAGCCTGGAGGATCTTGACGGGCGGGATCTGTTGCGTCCCGAAGTACTGATTCTGCTGATGGTCGAGCAGTGGGCGAAATGCGGCATGCCTGGCGACGCCTGGCCAATGGTCAACGATGTGGTGCAGCGCGGCCTGATTGTGCGGCTGCGCGAAGCCTACCAAAATGCCAACAGGCTGCTGATTGAAAAAGGCGTTTTGCCAACGATTGAGGTGAAAGACCGGGTTCGTGCCCCTCGCGTCATTTCACCTGCCAACCCGGCCACTGCCGGTCGCGCGCCGGTCGGTGACAGGCCGAAGAACCCGCAGGAGTCCCTTTCTGCACAGGCGCGCAGCGGCGCGATTGCTCCGGGTGGTGACGGGCTTTCTGGTAACCCTGGCAATTCAGAACAACCTGCGCAACAGGGCGGCGGATTTTTTGGAGGCCGGCTTGGCTGGGGCAGCGGCAACGGTGCCCATTCCGCAGCCAGTGCGCCGCCGCGCGTCTCTGAATCCCAGCTCCTCACGAGCCCCCACCAGACAGCCAGTACACCGTTCTGGCGCCAGTCCGGTGGTAGCCAGAGCGGGTCGTCGCCGGGTTATGCGTCAGGGGACGAGTACGGCGCGGCGGCAAACAATACGCCGCTGGCGCGGGCCCGTAGCCGTGCGCAGGGTGTGATCGGACAGATCCGGCGGATTTTTGTCACCAGCGCCGAGCCCAATTACGGTGTTGGACGTGGCGAAGGCGGAGGCAGTGTGCAACAGCCATCACCGGCGCTGGCCAATGCTATGGCTCAGGGTGCTGCAGCGGCGCGCTATGCGGCGGGAGGCACGCTGTACGAAGATTACAGCCCGGCAGGTGTTGCTCGCGTCGCCGGGGAGTTGCGTCAGAAATCTGGCGACCTCAAGAAAAAGGCCGAAACCCGGGGTGAGAAGGCAACCATCGAAATCGTTGCGCTCATGTTCCAAGCGATCCTGGCGGAAGACCGCATCCCGCCCGGGATTCGGGTCTGGTTTGCGCGCTTGCAGATGCCTGTACTTCGGGTGGCGTTGGAAGATGCGGACTTTTTGGGTACCACGGAGCATCCTGCGCGGCTGCTGATCGACCGCCTGGGCTCTTGTGTCATGGGGTTTGACGCAACAGGTGTACAGGGTGCGGCGATGGAGGCCGAAGTTCGCCGCATCGTGCAGGTGATCGAGCAATACCCTGAGACTGGCAAAAAGGTCTATCAGATCGTTTACAGCGAGTTCCAGAAGTTTCTTTCCAAGTTCCTGACCGAGAAGGACTCCACCCAAAAAGTGGTCAGCGTAGCGCAGCAGGTTGAACAGAAAGAAACGCTGGCGATTCAGTACACGATTGAAATGCGCAACATGCTCAAAGACATGCCGGTGCGCGATGAAGTGCGTGATTTTCTCTTCAAGGTCTGGGCCGAAGTGCTGGCCGTGTCAGCTCTGCGAAAAGGCGCCAAGCACGCGGACACACAAACTCTTAAAAAATGTGTCACCGACCTGCTGTGGGCGGCCGGTGCCAAGCCCAACCGGGTCGATCGGGCGCGTGTGATTCAGGAACTGCCCAATTTGCTGTTGCGTTTGCGCTCGGGCATGACGCTTTTGGCGATGCCGCCATCCGAGCAGGAGGCCAACGTCAAAAAAATCAGCGACACGCTGGCCGATGCCTTCCTGTCCAAAACACAAGCCATCCCGCAGGCCAAGATCGATGCCATGGCGCAGCGTCTGGGCAACCTCGAAGACTTTGTCAGCGAAGACGGCGTGGGCGATTTGCCGCTGGACGCGGAAAGCCTGGAGATGATGCTCGGAATCGATGCGTCCGCCATCGAAGTGGTCGTTAACGGCGGCTCCAAGCCCACCGCTGCGATGCTCGCGTGGGCAGGCGAGTTGCAACTGGGTTCCTGGTTCACGCTGGACCACAACAACCAGATCACGCAAGTTCAGTTTGCCTGGCGCAGCGAGAAGAAGCACTTGAATTTGTTTGCGTCAACCTCAGGCAAAACGTATTTGATTCAGGCCGGCCGACTGGCGGCTTATCTGCAGGCCGGCTTGCTGCTGCCACAGGAAGACGAGGCTCTTACGGTGCGTGCCACCCGCGACGCGCTGGCAAAGATCGAAGCCAATCCGGAACGATTGCTGACCTAGCCCTCTCAATGTGCGATGCGCTCGGTCGGGCTGTCGCAGAGCTCGTCGAGCACCAGTGCATCGGGCTCATGGCCAAAGCGCCAATACACCATCAAAATGATGATCTTGAGGTCTTCCAACGACAGCGGCCCGCCATTGGCGGCCATCGCCCGATCAATCACCACCTCGCGCATATCCGCCGGCAAAACGCCTGCTGCATCCATGAAGCAGATAAAACCCAGTGCCTCGACACCCAGATGGTTTTGCTCGTGCGGCGGATATATCCTGCAGCTCGCCTTGCCGGGCCGGATCAGCCAGGGTTGCAGTGGCGCCGGATGGGCCGCGCTGTCCAGGCCTTTGAGCCACGTCAGTGCCTCATTGATTTCGTCGTCTTCAAAGCCAACCCCTTTGAGTTTGCGCTCCAGATGGGCCGGTTCAGGGCAGGACTCGCCTGCGTCGTAGTTTTCGTAAACGAAAGTGAGGACTTCAAACATGGGGGCCAATATATCGCAGATATTTGGGGTGCACGCGGGCGTTCGGACTTCCCCCGCTTTTCCGCGCTTTGCGACTTCCGGGGTTTTCAAAACGGCCTTTTAGCAGCGCACCAGACGCTGAAAGAGGCCGCCCGGAAGCCGTGTCACTTGACCTGCGAGTTCGAGTGCCATCAATCTTGCTTGCAAGCTGGGTGTGTCCAATCCGGTCCGGGCCTGCAGTGCGTCCAGGCTGCAAGGTTCGAAACCAAGTTCCACCAGCAAATTGCACTCCTTTTGCGGTGATGCACTCTCAACGGGGCCGCCTACACAGGTGTCCCCGTCGGGGTGGGGGTAACTTGAATCGTGGGCGGTTTGGGCTTGCGCAGACGGATTCAGACCCAACTCCTCGAGGACGTCTTGCGCGCTTTCAACCAGTTTGGCGCCCTGGCGGATCAGGGCATGGCAACCGCGCGATTGGGTGGCGTGGATGGAGCCTGGGATGGCAAACACCTCGCGGCCTTGCTCAGCCGCCAGACGTGCCGTGATGAGGGAGCCTGACTGTAACGCTGCCTCGATTACGAGCGTGCCGCGACACAGCCCTGAAATGATGCGGTTACGCATCGGAAAGTTGGCCGCAAGGGGAGGTGTTCCCAAAGGAAATTCACTGAGGATGACGCCACGCTGGGCAATGGCATGGGCCAACTCATGGTGCTGTCTGGGATAGACCCGATCCAGACCGGTGCCCACTATGGCAATGGTTGCGAGTTGGTCCGGCGCACGTCCGGCCAGTGCACCGCGGTGGGCGGCAGCGTCGATGCCCAGCGCCAGCCCGGAGACGATCGTCAAACCGCTTTTTGCCAGGCTGCTTGAAAAGTCGTGGGCGTTGGCGATACCCTGGGGCGTCGGGTTGCGGCTTCCAACGACGGCACAGCAGGTCATGCCCGGATCGTTGAGCCCCTGCGCACTCCAGGCCTGTGCTGTACCCAGGCCGTACAGCATGAGTGGCGGGTCATCTGCATGGAGAAGGACTTGCGGGTAAGCCGGGTCGCCCAGGGTCAGCACCCGCCGGCTTGCAGGGTCGGCTGCCAACCATTGCCAGGTTCTCTCCAGTAAGCTCTCCAGACCATCGGGAGGGCTCGACAGCGCGCGCGCCTGTTCCTGGGTTACAAGCGGCCGCAGGCTGGATTCGTTTTGCGCAAAAATTTGCTCGGGAAGCCCGAATTCAGTGAGTAATTTGCGTGCGGTAGCGCGTCCGATACCAGTTGTGAGGTGTAAGCGCAGCCAGGCAGAGAGTTCGTGGTGTTCCATCACCCCATTTTGCACCCTGCCGGTGCATTGGCCTCAGCGCGGTGACGCGACCCTATCACCTACGCGCACTGCATCGTCAATTTCGAGGATCAATGCGTAGGACAAATGGTCAAAGGGGCGAAACACCATCATCAGTCCGTTGCGTTCGTCGGGCAATTTAAGCAGCGGTTTGGCGTTGTCTTCTTTATCAACCACGCGCGCACCGTTCTTCAGTATGGACAGGACCACGCCAGGTTCCATGCCATCGAGTTTTCCGACATTGATCACTACCACCTGATTTTGTGCGGCATTGGACACGGCGCTGCCGTAAACCGAGACGATCCTGCCGTCCACTTTGCCCGCAGGCGCACGCGGCGTATAGGTCTGGAGCTGACGCGGTGGCTCGGGCATCAAGCGGTCGCCGACGCGGATTTCTTCCTTGGCGCTGACGATGTCGATGGTGGCTGGAACAATCGCGTTGCCGGGTTTGCCGTCTTCCTCCGTCACAGTCGAGCTGCCTTCGCTTCGAATCAGATTCGCTTTGCCGGCATAAATCGCCTCAAACCCGAGAACTGCTCCAGTG
Organism: uncultured beta proteobacterium; assembly: GCA_903859265.1. Lineage (GTDB taxonomy): Bacteria > Pseudomonadota > Gammaproteobacteria > Burkholderiales > Burkholderiaceae_C > Allorhodoferax. The sequence continues at coordinate 1,294 of CAIOLZ010000365.1, read as the reverse complement.
TCCGGGTCTTTCAATGGCGTTGCGGTCCGGAAAACGCGAAATTGCTTGACCTTGGTCTGGTTGTCCAGCAAGGGCCCGCCATCTCCTCCCCGCGCATAAGCGCGGTCACCGCGACTCAACAGGACGCGGCCTTCCTGCGCCGAGACAATCCGGGCAGCCGATTGAAATTCAGCATCGGTGACGATCAGGGGCTCGGTCAAAAACGCTTCAATAACGCTGGAGCGCAGGGTTGTCAGCGCCTTGTCGGAGAGCGCTTCGTAGCGGGTTTGGGGCAACACGTGAACCGTCGGAATATCCGCTGAGTCGCTCCCTGCCATACCGGCCTCAACGGCCACCTTGAGTGTTGCGCGGCCGTTGCTACGCACAAGCACCAGGATCTGCCCGGGGTAAATGCGGTGCGGGTTTTTGATTTCATCGAGGTTCATGCCCCAGAGTTCCGGCCAGCGCCAGGGGCTCTTGAGAAACAGCTTCGAAATGTCCCACAAGGTGTCACCAGACTTGATCTTGTAGCTATCCGGCGCGTTGTCGGCCAAATCCGCAAGGGCGACGCCTTTTTGGGCCACGTCATTGGCGGTAGCTTTTTGCGCGTCAGTGATCGGGTAGGTTTGCGCCAGAGCCGGCGCCGCAAACCAGGAGGCGCACACAGTGGCCAAAGTGATAAGGGCGGCTATCGCCATTCTGGATTTGGCCATCAATGGAATCGTCATAGGGTCGTTAATGGGTGCTGCGATGCAGTGTTTATCTTGATAATTCACGCGCGATTTTGCGCTCAAGCCCTTGATTCGGCAACGTTTTTTGGGCCACAGCCATGCGGCTGTCCTTAAAAGTAGCGAAAATAGCGACATATTTTCGATCTTCTCATGGCTTTACTTTCCATACTTTGCTACCCCGACCCGAAGTTGCACCGGGTTGCCAAACCGGTCGCAGCCGTTGATGACCGCATTCAAACGCTGGTGCAAGACATGCTCGAGACCATGTACGCGGCAAAGGGGATCGGGCTGGCGGCGACCCAGGTGGATGTCCATGAGCGCCTGATCGTTATGGATATTTCCGAGGAACGCGACCAGCCGCTGGTTTTGATTAACCCGGAAATCATTTGGAGGAGCCCGCAAACCCGCCTCAACGAAGAAGGATGTCTTTCGGTGCCTGGCATCTACGACGGGGTGATGCGCTCCGATGCAGTTCACGTGCAGGCACTGGACGAAAACGGCGTGAGTCGGCGCATTGAGGCCACCGAGCTACTGGCAGTCTGCATCCAGCACGAAATGGACCACCTGCTCGGAAAGGTGTTTGT
>CAIOLZ010000364.1 GCA_903859265.1 uncultured beta proteobacterium | reverse complement strand
CGCACACCGCTTTGGCCATGAAAATTGCCATTTTGGGTGCCGGTGCCTGGGGAACTGCGCTGGCACTGAGCGCCTCAGTGCGGGCTTCCAATCAGGTCGTGTTGTGGGCGCGCGATGGCGGCCAGGCACAGGTCATGGCGCGGGACCGGCATAACGCGCAGTACCTGGCAGGTCACGTCTTTCCGTCCGCCTTGCAAGTGGCGGGCGGCACCGGTTTCTTGGACACCGACCTGTCCTCTCAAGAACTGATCGTTATCGCTTCACCCATGTCCGGTCTGGCGCAGCTACTGGATGCAGTGCGTAAGGTGACGGTTCCTGTGGTCTGGCTGTGCAAGGGCTTTGATCCGCAGCGTGCGGGCGAGCCCGGGCTGATGGGCCACGAAGTGCAATTGCAAAGGGCACCCGCCGTTCTGGCCGGTGTTTTGAGCGGCCCAAGCTTCGCCCAGGAAGTTGCTTTGGGCAAACCCACCGCACTCGTTGCGGCAAGTGCCCATGCCGGCGTGCGGGATACGCTGGTTAAGGCGTTTCACAGTGCGAGTTTGCGGATTTACGCCAGCGATGATGTGGTGGGCGTTGAGGTGGGCGGCGCGGTGAAAAACGTGCTCGCTATCGCGACCGGACTGTGCGACGGACTGGGATTGGGCGCCAACGCGCGGGCTGCTCTGGTGACGCGCGGCCTGTCAGAAATGGTCCGCCTCGGGCAGGCGCTCGGGGCCCGCACCGAGACGTTTATGGGATTGAGTGGTCTGGGCGATCTGGTGCTTACTGCCACCGGTGATCTGTCCCGCAACCGCCGCGTGGGGCTGGCACTGGCCCAGGGCAAAACGCTGGACCAGGCGTTGCGCGATCTTGGCCATGTCGCCGAAGGCGTTTATTGCGCCCGAACCGTGCTGCAACGCGCTACAAGCCTCGGGGTGGACATGCCGATCACCCGTTGCGTGGTGCAACTTTTGGATGGCACGCTGCACAGTGCGCAAGCCGTTGCTGCATTGATGGGGCGCGATCCCAAGCCGGAGATTGACAGCGCTTAGCCCGCTGCCACTTTCGCCGCGATATAGGCCATGGCTTCTTCGACCTGATCAACCAGAATCAGGCACAACTCGCCCTCTTTGAGCTTGTCCATCCCGGCATCGATGGCCAGAAATTCGCCATAAATTTCTTCGCAATGTCGCGTGCGCGGTGCCTGGGCCAGTCCCTGTCGCAGCAGCGCAATGACCTCGCCAGTTTGCCGACCGCGCTGGCACTGGTCCTCGAAAAGAATCACCTCGTCAAAGGCCTTGCCCAGAATCTCGGTCTGTTGGCGAATGTCCTCGTCACGGCGGTCGCCGGCGCCACTGATGACGACGCTGCGCCGCGTTGACGGCAGTGATTCGACCGCCTGCACCAGCGCCATCATGGCGTCCGGGTTGTGGCCATAGTCGGCGATCACGGTGGCGCCGCGGTGCCTGAACAGATTGAAGCGCCCGGCGGCGTTGTCCTGGTCGTTGGAAAATGAGGCCAGCCCGTTTTCAATGAGGGGCCACTCCAGGCGCAGTCCCCAGGCCGCGGCGACCGATGCCATGGCGTTTTCAACCTGAAAACCGACAACGCCGCCCATCGTGACGGGCACGGCAGACAAGGGGATGCTGTGTTTGAAATCGCCTTTGGCGGCAACGATTTGCCCCTGCTCCACAAAAACGACTGCGCGGCCCTGTGCCCGGTGCGTCGCCATCACAGGGTGGTGCCGGTCGGCCGCGAAAAAGATAACTTCGCCTTTGCATTTGGCGGCCATGGACGCCACGTTGGCGTCTGCTGCGTTGAGCACGGCCACGCCGGTAGCCCCGACGTTTTGCACGATCACGCGCTTGAGTACTGCGAGTTCGTCCACCGTGGTGATGTAGTTCAGACCGAGGTGGTCGCCGCTGCCGATGTTGGTGACGACAGCCACGTCGCAGCGGTCAAAGGCCAGGCCTTCGCGCAATATGCCGCCCCGCGCCGTTTCCAGAACGGCGGCGTCAACGTCGGGGTGCAACAACACGCTGCGCGCGCTTTTGGGGCCGCTGCAGTCGCCGGTATCGATGCAATGACCATCCACATACACGCCGTCGGTGTTGGTCATTCCCACGCGCATGCCGTTGTGGGTCAGCAGGTGGGAAATCAAACGCACCGTGGTGGTTTTGCCATTGGTCCCGGTGACCGCCACAACGGGAATGCGACCGTCCTGACCGTTCTTGAACAGGGTCGAAATAATGGCTTCGCCCACTGCGCGGCCTTTGCCGAATGAGGGCGCAAGGTGCATGCGCAATCCGGGCGCTGCGTTGACTTCCACCACGCCACCGCCGGTTTCTTCGAGCGGTCGCAATATGGAGTCGCTCACGATATCCACACCGCAGATGTCGAGCCCGACCATGTGGGCTGCAGCCACCGCGCGGGCTGACACGTCGGGATGGACATCGTCCGTTACATCGGTGGCCGAACCACCGGTGGACAAATTGGCGTTGTTGCGCAGGTTGACGCGCTGACCTTTGGCGGGAATTGAATCGGCGGTAAAGCCCTGGGCGGCCAGGCAACTGCGCGCAATGTCATCGAAGCGAATTTTGGTCAGAGAAGTTGAATGGCCGGAACCACGGCGCGGGTCCTTGTTGACTTCTTCAACCAGTTGGGCAATGGTGTGTACGCCATCGCCTGCCACTTTCGGCGGATCCCGGCGCGCAGCAGCCACGAGCTTTTCACCGACCACCAGCAAGCGAAAATCATTGCCCGGCATGTAGCGCTCGACCAGCACGTCATCGCGAAATTGGGTGGCTACCGCGTAGGCTTTGAACAGCTGCTCTTTGGTCGTGATGTTGACGGTGACGCCCTTGCCCTGGTTGCCGTCCAGGGGCTTCACGACGACGGGCACGCCGATGGCGCAGGCCGCAGCCCAGGCGTCTTCGGCATCCTTGACGGCACGTCCAGCAGGTACTGGCACACCCGCGGCGGCCAGCAGTTTTTTGGTCAGCTGTTTGTCCTGCGCGATGGCTTCGGAGATCGCACTGGTGGAGTCGATTTCAGCCGCCTGAATGCGACGCTGCTTGCTGCCCCAGCCAAAGCGCACCATGCTGCCTTCGGTCATGCGGCTAAATGGAATGCCGCGCGCCAGTGCTGCATCGACGATGCAGCCGGTGCTGGGCCCCAGGCGAACATCTTCATCGAGATTGCGCAGTTGGTCCAGGGCGCCAGCCAGGTCGAAGGGCGTGTCCGCCATGGCCGCTTCACAGAGTGCTTGCGCAAGCCCGAGGGCGAGCCGGCCGACTTCTTCCTCGCTGTACTCCACAACCACCTGAAAAACATGGGCATCCGTCGTCGGCCGGCTGCAACTGAAAGTGACGGGGCAGCCGGCCTGCGCCTGCAAGCCCAGCGCCGCGAGTTCCAGTACCTGCGCCATGGGTACGGCGTCGTCATGCCCGGTCGTTTGCAGCGGCCCCATTTCAGGAAAGCGTTCCCGCAAGCGGGTCTCAAAGCCGCTGATGGCGGCGATGTCAAGCTCATTGGGCGCACAGGAAACGACGGACTGTATCGCGGTGTGGTGGCTCCAGAGATTGGGGCCACGCAATGCTCGGATGCGGGTGACTTCCATGGTGTACTCAGTAAGGAGTTTTCTTGTGGCTGGACTCGAATGTGCGCAGCCCCGCGCTGATCAATTCAACCGGTATGTTCAGTGCCCACGCGGCCGCAACAGCCGCCATCACCAGGTCCGGCTTGGACGCTTTGGCCGGCTTCAGGGTGGCCAGGGGCAGGGTGGCGATAACATTTTGGCCATGCGCCAGCACGATGGCTTGGTCTTGCAGGTAAACCACGCGTTCACCACTGTCCCGGTGCCTGACCAAGGGTTCGAGTGTCGGCTCCAGCGCATAAAAAATCACTTTGCCGTCACACAACTCCGCCATTTCGACGGCTTGCGGGTCTGCCGCATTGAGCACGGCGGTGCCGCTTGGCAATATGACATCGACCTGCGTGCGGGCCACCTTGTAGGTTTGCTCGTCGTCCAGGATGTCGAACTGCGTAAGCCCATCGTGCCAGCTGACGTCGGTCACTACGCCCACATCGCATTTGTCGTAGGCGAGCCCTTCGCCCAGAATCATCCGGCTCGGGTTCTCAAAGACCGCCGCCTGCACCGAACGGTTGATGAGTATGCGTTGGCCGGCCTCCCAGTGCGCGCAATCGCCTGCATCGACCTGGCGCCCATCCAGGTACAAACCTTCGCTGCAAGCCAGTCCAACGTGCTTGCCACTGATATGGACCAGCCATGCCACCAAACGGGCAATTCTCCTGGTATGCAGGGACCCCGTGATACCGACAATCGGAATGCGGCCGTCCTTGTCTTTGGGGAACAGGTGGTCCACGATGGCCTTGCCCACCGGTTGGCCGGGGCCATCTGCGGGCTTGATGTGTGCGAGCAAACCGGGGCTGGCGTTGACCTCGATGACGGCACCCAGTTGGGCGGTCAAAGGACGGGTTACGTCCTCCAGCACCATGTCAACACCTGCAATGTCCAGCCCCACCACCCGCGCGGCCAGTGCCGCTGCTCTGGCAATCGACGGGTGCACCTTGTCCGTCACATCAAAGGCCACGTTGCCGTTGCGCTGGATCAGTACTTTCTGGCCGGCCGCCGGCACGGATTGCGCCGTGAGTCCCGCCCGCTCCAGTTCCAGAATGATCTCCCCGGTATTGCTCGGGATGACAATATTGAGTGGAAACTTTTCGCCGCTGCCGCGCCTGGGATCTGTGTTGATTTGCGACTCGGCGAGCTGATCGATATTGGAAACCCCGTCCCCGGTCACCCAAAGGGTTTGGCCACATGCGGCGGCCACCACTTTGGAGCCAACGACCAGCATGCGATGCTCGTTGCCTGCAATGTATTTTTCGACGATGACGCTGCTGCCTGAGCCCTTGCGATGCGCCAGGTGGTAGGCCGCTTCGACGTCGCTTTGGGTTCTCAGGTCCAGCGAAACGCCGCGTCCGTGGTTGCCGTCATAGGGTTTCAAAACCACAGGTACGCCGAGTTCCTGCGCCGCCTCCCAGGCTTTTTCGGCGCTGCGCACCAATTCGCCCTCGGGAACAGGCACACCGCAGGCTTTGAGCAACGATTTGGTGAGGTCTTTGTCACTGGCAATTTCTTCGGCAATGGCGCTGGTCTGGTCGGTCTCTGCCGTCCAGATGCGGCGCTGGGCGGCGCCGTAACCGAGTTGCACCAGATTGCCTTCCGTCAGGCGCACCGAGGGGATGCGGCGCGCGGTGGCGGCGTCCACAATATGCGCGGTGCTTGGCCCCAGGCAAAGATCATCAACCATGTCGTGCAGGTCTTCCACGACTTTGGCCAGGTCAAATGCGGTGTCGTTGATTGCCGCCAGCAACAGATCGCGCCCAGCGATCAGCGCAGCGCGTCCGACGTGTTCCTGGCGCGTGCGAAACGCGACTTTATAAACGCCCCGGGTCGAAGTGCTTCGCGCTTTCCCAAAACCGGTGCGCATGCCTGCCAGGTTTTGCAATTCGAGCGTAACGTGTTCCAGAATATGTGCCGCCCAGGTACCTTCCTGCAGTCTTTGCAAAAAACCGCCCGGTACGCCAGGACTGCATTCGTGCTCAGCCAGCCCGGGCAGCATGGCGAGCAGTCGCTCGTAAAATCCTGGCAGGGTGTTGGACGGGTGGTCTTCCAGATCGCCAATGTCAACCCAAGCCTCGATGACAGGGCGGTAGGTCCAGATATTGGGCCCGCGCAGATGCGTGACGCGAAGAATTTCTATGGTTTTCCTGGCTTGCATGTCTTGTATGTGCTTGGTCAGTCCACCAACTTGGGGTTGACTGCGTTATGTATTCTCGCTCACCTGCGGTAAGTTCCTGACGCAACCGGAGCGAGCGCCATCGT
>CAIOLZ010000363.1 GCA_903859265.1 uncultured beta proteobacterium | reverse complement strand
CCAGTGCATGAAGGGCTGGCTGTTGATGTTCTCGTCGTCCTTCATGAAGTCGAGCCCGCCCTTGAGCCCCTCGTACACCACGCGGCCGTAGTTGCGTCCGGACAAACCCAGCTTGGGCTTCGTGGTAGCACCGAGCAGCGGGCGGCCAAATTTGTCCAGACGTTCGCGCTCCACCACGAGGCCGGTGGGCGGCCCTTTGAATGTCTTGATGTAGGCCACCGGAATGCGGATGTCTTCCAGCCGTGCGGCCTTGAGCGGCTTGAAGCTGAACACGTTGCCAATCAGGCTGGCCGTCATGTTGGCAATGGAGCCTTCCTCGAAGAGGATGAGGTCGTAGGCCACGTAGGCAAAGTACTGGCCCGGATTGTTGGGCACGGGAATGACCTTGTAGGCCTTGGCACGGTAGCTGTCGCAGGCGGTCAGGCGGTCGGTCCAGACCACGGTCCAGGTAGCGGTGCTCGACTCACCGGCCACCGCAGCGGCCGCCTCTTCGGGGTCCACGCCGTCTTGGGGGGTGATGCGAAACAGGCACAGCGTATCGGTGTCTTTGGGCACGTAGTCGGGCATCCAGTAGCCCATTTGCTTGTACTTGAGAACGCCTGCGCTGTAGCGCTTTTTGGCATCCAGAATCTGTCCCTCAGTCGCAGGGGTCTCGCTCATCGTCAGTCTCCTCAAGGGTTTGGTGAAAATTTTCCCGTCTCGCGGCAGGGCATGTGCAGGACTTTAAAAGTGCCTAGAAAGAAAGTAAATTCACAATTTATTTGAATTCAGTTAAGGACTTACTTAATGAAAAACGCAACTTTTCGCCAACTGCGGGTATTCAGCGAAGTGGCACGCCACCTCAGCTTTGCGCGAGCGGCCGATTCACTCAGCCTGACGCCACCGGCGGTGACCATGCAAGTCAGGGAGCTGGAAAAGCACATCGGCATGCCCCTGTTTGACCGCAGCGGGCGCAGCGTGGCGCTGACGACGGTGGGCGAATACATGCTGGTCTATACGCGCAAAATGCTGTCCACCCTGAAGGACGCGGAAGACGCGGCGGCCCGGCTGCAAAAGCTGGAAGTGGGCCTGTTGACCATCGGCATGGTGAGCAACGCCAAATATTTCGTCCCGCGCCTGCTGGCCGAGTTCCGCCGGGACCATGAGGGCGTTGACATCAAGCTCGTCGTGGGCAATCGCGAGCAATTGGTCAAGATGCTGCTGGCAAACGAGGTGGACATCGCCATCATGGGCAGCCCGCCCAAGGAAATGGCCACCCGGGCTGAGCCGTTTGCCGCACAGCCGCTTGTTTTTGTTGCCTCGGTGGACCATCCGCTGGTAGCCAGGGGGCCGCTTCCGGCCACTGCATTGCAGGGTCAGCCGTTTATCGTGCGCGAGAGGGGCTCGGGCACCCGCGCCGCCATGGAGCGATTTTTGCGCCCGTCGGCCGTCGAACCCCGCGTCGCCATGGAAATGACCAGCAATGAGACCATCAAGCAGGCTGTCATGGCCGGCATGGGCTTGAGTTTTCTGTCGCTGCACACCATGGGTTTGGAGCTGGATAACCGTTTGATCGCGATTCTGGACGTTGACGGTGCACCCGTGGTGAGGGCCTGGAACGTGGTGCACATGCTCTCAAAACTGCTCTCTCCGGCGGCGGAGGCGTTTCGCTATTTTGTGCTGGAAAACGGTGAAGATTATCTGGCCAAGCACTATACCCAGCACGTGCAACTCGCCAACGTGAGCGCCGGTATTGACCACTAAGCAAAAGCGACTAAGTACAAACCCTTAGGTATAAACATATGTATAAATTTGAAAGTGTCAACCCTACGATACGTTCCGTGTGCCACCGCTTTTGCGGCTTCAGGCGACATTACAAGGCCTTGCCTTGGAACCAAACATAAAAGAGGAGACACTTGTTATGAAAAGTGACCTGAATTTGTCTTTGTCATTTGCACTGTTACGTAGCGCAAATCACAGGATGTTTTTAATGCAGTCACTTATCAGGGCAATCGCTGTCCCCGCGCTTATGCTGTGCATATTGTTATGCGCACAATCCGCAAGTGCCTTGCCTATATTTGCACGGCAAACCCAACAAAACTGCGTCGCCTGCCACGTCGGGGGACAATACCCGGAGCTCACACCTTACGGACGGTATTTCAAACTGACCGGATATACACAGGGTGACAGCAACGCCAAAACCAATGAAGGTATCGGACTGCCCATCGCCATGTCAATTCAGGCCGGTCAAAATACGATGGCCAACAACAAGGATTCCAACGGAAACGATATTGACAACAGAAACGGAACATTTTCACCAGACCAGGTCAGTTTGTATGCGGGAGGCAGAATCGCTGACAATGTGGGTTTGTTTGCGCAATGGACATGTGCCTACGACCAGGGAAACCAGTCCGATTGCACATTTGGATCAGATAATTTTGATTTAAGGTATGCCGACCATAATGCCTCAGACAAAAACAGAGATGTTATCTGGGGCTTATCGCTTAACAATGACCCTGGTCTGACTGACGTTTTCAATTCCACACCCTCTTTCGCGTTTCCGTATCAGTATTCCGCTTCCGGATCGGGAGCTACGCCACCTGTACTGACGCAGCTTGAAAGTTATGGCGGTGGATCGGCTGTTGGTCTGAATGCCTACGTTTATTTCAATAAAAATTACTATGCCGAAGTGGGGTCTTATTGGGCCTCGGCGGGACCTACAGCCGCATTGACGTTTTCAAACAGTCCGGGAGCCGCCAATTCGACGACACCGCTTATTGGCGCCAATCCGTACTTCCGGCTGGCCTACACCACGGAATGGGGCCCCAGCAACCTGATGGTTGGCGCATTTGGAATGAACTCCAACATCGCTCCTTCCCTTTACGATGGCTCGGGTACCAGCACAACCTACACCGACCGGGGGGTTGATGCGCAATACCAATATATATCGGATCCCCACGTGGTATCCACCCAGTTCAGATATGTCGCTGAAAATATTTCAGATAGCACCGGGACCTACGCGGGTCCTGCCACTTTGAATTCTTATTATGCCAAGGCCATGTACGTTTACCGTGCCAAATACGGAGCCGGTATATCCTATCAGCGTGTCGAGGGCTCAGCGGATCCGTATTACACGCAAGGCTTGAACGGCGGAGCCAATTACGTTGGTGTCAGCGGATTGCCGAACACCACCGTATGGACACCGGCCATATTCTGGCAACCGTTGCAAAACGTACGGATTACTTTGTACAAAACCTTCTTCACGGAATATCTGGGTGGGACAAATAATTATGACGGTCTGGGCAGAAATGCCTCAGACAACAATACGACCTATTTGTATGCATGGATAGCTTTTTAATTTAAAGGCGGAGAATCATGACAACCAACCGATCCAACGCATACTCCGGCCACCCGACCATGTCCCTGAAAGCTGCATTGCTGGCAGTTGCCGGCGTATTTTTCGCTCTGCTATCCGGATGTACCAATCTGGAACGCAGCCGGGAATGGTCCAACAGCGAGGTATCCGGTCGTGTGCTGGCGCAGCAAGTGTGTTCTACATGCCACGGCATCGACGGCCAGTCCAACAACAGCCTGTTCCCGAAACTGGCCGGTCAGCAAAAAAATTACATATTGGGACAGCTTGAAGCCATCAAGGGGCGCGACCGCAACAGTGAACACACCCGCCAGTTCATGTGGGGGCCTGCGAGGTATATCACCGAAAAACAGATGGATGAAATCGCAACGTATTTCTCCCAACTGCCGCCAATGCGAGGCTTTGTGCCATCCGCAAAACTTGATGATGTCGGGCAGGTTATTTATCACCAGGGCATTCCATCCAAAGGCGTGCAGGCATGTGCTTCCTGCCATGGCGACCAGGGAGAGGGCGACGACGTCGTTCCACGGCTCGCCGGCCAGCACACCTATTATTTGAATAGCCGTGCCCGCATTGCCATGACAAAGATTGTTTACAACCTGTCGGACGACGAAATCAATGCCGTCGCGGTTTATATGGAGTCCATTGGCGACGGAGGTGCAAAGCCCTCCACATTGACCGCATCGGGCGAAAAACTTGTCAAGACCGGGCAGGCCGTATTGCCGGAGACGCCCAAGGTGTTTGACGCCCAAGGTGATGCCAAGAATTGCCATTATTCAGTATGGACCTATGGATGGTACTGCGGTAACTTTTGGGACGCATTGGCATATCACCTGAAAAATCAGTAGTTGTTGGTGTTTAACAAAATAAAGGAGTGCAAGATGGAGTTTTCGCAGAGCAGGATAACGAAGCGTGTGTTCATGCTGCAAGTGGCAACCGGTGTGGGAGTGCTCGCTGCCGTTCAGAGCACTCCTGTTTTAGCGGCGGACAAACTGGTGCCAACCGATCCTTACCCCAAATCTATGGGGTTCAAATTGGATACGAATGAAGTAGATCAGGCCAAATATCCGCGACATACGACGGAACAGGCCTGCCGCTTTTGCCAGTTGTGGGATGGCGGAACGGCGGATTTTGGCAGTTGTTCATTCTTTGACGGCGCAATCACACCCAAAACAGGTTGGTGTAAAAACTTTAAGGCCAAGAAAACGGCGGCCTGAACACATGCGCTATTAGAGACTCAATGATTGATCTGTACCAACCCACTGAAACTTGTTGGTACAGATGATGGAATACCTCGGAATAAAAAAGGCAGTGCCATGAAGCGAATGATATTTATATTTTCAGTCGCCATGGTGGCTGTTTTCATGATCTTTTTTGCTTATCAAAACCATACGATCAGTATTCACACCGGCTACAGGGGAAGCGGACAATTCATACTTTACCAACCCAGCAAACTGCCGGACAGTATTGCATTAAATTCAATCCCTGAAGCGGATCCCATCGACGACCCGGACCCCACGCTTCCGACCATCCGTCAGAAGTATAAAAATGTACAGGTGCTCGACGACCTTACGGTTCTGGAGTTTTCGAGGTTAATGGGCGCCTTGGCAACATGGGTTGCGCCAGAAGTAGGTTGTGAATATTGCCACAACCCCAAAAATCTGGCGTCAGATGAAAAATATACAAAAAGAGTCGCCCGGATCATGCTGAAAATGACCCGAAAAATAAATAATGAATGGACGGCTCATGTGGGGGGTGTTGGGGTTACTTGCTGGACATGCCACCGCGGCAATTCCGTACCCACCGGGGACTGGTATACCACCGCCAAGCTCGATGCAGTGCCGCCGGGCTTGGGCGATAAACAAAATCAAAGCACTCCGGGAATCGCAAACATCGCCAATACCGCGTTGCCTTTTGACCCGCTGAGCCGGTATCTGATTGAGGATAACGAGATTCGCGTGCAGGGCACTGTGCCCTTGGCCGGATCAAATGCAATACCGCAGAACGGCGTGAGAAAGGCCGAGGTCACTTATGCGTTGATGATATATATTTCAAAAGCGCTCGGGGTAAATTGCAACTATTGCCATAACACACGCGCTTTTGGCAGTTGGCCCGACAGCAAGCCCGAAAGAGCCACAGCCTGGTATGGCATCCGCATGGTTAGGGATTTGAACAAATCGTTTCTGCTGTCCTCTGTCGCCGCCGAATTGCCCAGCTATCGGCTCGGAGAATTTGGCGATGGACCCAAGGTTGGCTGTGGTACCTGCCACAAAGGAACCTTCAAGCCGCTTTTGGGCAAAAGCATGAAGGCTGATTACCCGGAACTCTGGCGTGCGGGCGGGCCTCAAATCGATACCGGATATATTTCACCGCCCCATGTTGAAGTCAATAACCCAATAGTACCGAGAGAAAGTCTGGTAAGCGGTCGATATTGATACGCCAACGCACCGCGACGGTCTGCACGGTTTGCGCTTTGTCGATAAACTTTCAAAGCAGGTCGGCCTTGGTTTGGCTGGGCCAACTACCAGGCATATTTGGGCAATATCTACAGGAGAAATCATGAAAGCAATCGCCGCATTTGTTTTGGCAGCGTCTGTTGCCACCTTCGCCTCGCCTTCCATGGCACAGTTCGCCAAACCCGAAGACGCGGTGAAATACCGCCAAAGTGCATTGAGCGTCATGGGCACCCACTTCGGACGCATCGCTGCAATGGCCAGCGGCAAGGCCCCCTATGACGCCAAGGAAGCTGCGGATAACGCGGCCATTGTTGAATTTATGTCCAGGTTGCCCTGGGCCGGTTTTGTTGAAGGTTCAGACAAAGTCGGTAACACCAAGGCACTGCCCGAAGTCTGGTCTCAAAACGCCAAATTCAAGGAAGCTTCCGAAAAACTGATGGCCGAAACCACCAAGCTCAACGCCGCCGCAAAGTTGGGCACGCTGGACGGGCTTAAAGCCGCTGTTGCCAGCACGGGTAGCGCCTGCAAGGGTTGCCACGACATCTTCAGGGCAAAGTAATGCAAGGCTTTGGGTACCGTCCGATTGCTCTGACTGCGGTGCCCTGATCTCCGCTGAAACCGTCGCTACCTTCCCTCAGCAAACCATCGGCATGCACGGCCGGTGTACGGGTTCTGTTTGGTGCATGATGAAAACTCAATTTCCGCAATACAACGAGGCAGGCAACTAAGACAGCGGCAGGTGGAGCTCGGTGCCCGGGCCCGATGCAAACTCCTGCGCCGGTTGCCACCACCAGCCGCAGGTCGGTG
>CAIOLZ010000362.1 GCA_903859265.1 uncultured beta proteobacterium | reverse complement strand
GGCGAACGCAATTCGTGCGATGCATTGGCGAGCAACGATTTTTGCGAGGTCAGCAAATCCTCAAGCGTTTTCTTCAAAGCAGAAACCTGCTCAGCCGCACGGTTAAAGCCTTTCGCTAAAAAACCGACTTCGTCGCCTCCTTCCGTTGGCATGCGCACGCTCAGATCACCATTGCCCCAGCGCTCGACATCGCGTTGTAGCGCCTCCAGCCGGCGCGTCAGGCGGCGAACAATCGGATAAATTGCCAGCGCCACTGCAATCGCTACCAGGCCCAGCATCCAGAAAAAACCAAACGGCGCGTGCCAGCCGCCGCTGGCCGGACGCGGCATGTGCATGTGCATGGTTTGTCCGTCGAGCAGCCGCACGGTTGCCTCAGGGCCAGCACCGAACTTGCCGTGCAGATTGGCTTCGTTGGTGTCGTCGTCGGCGTCCTCCGGAGCAGGCGGCGGCGTGCTCGTAATGGCAGGCCCGCCCAGATGCCAGGCGGATCCGCTGGGCGGATGGCCGAAGCGTACTTTGCCGGTACCAATGATTTCTCCAGCCGCGTTGCGCACCACCACCTCGCGCAACGGCGGATCGGCGGTCATGCGCCAGACGTAGCCCACCGTTAGCGTCAACACTGCGACCGCCAGCACGACGGCCAGCCAGATGCGAACATACAGGCGCTCGAAAAACACGGAGTTAATCCTGTTGGCGCGCGAACACGTAGCCAACACCGCGTACGGTCAATATGCGTTTGGGGTCTTTGGCATCGGCCTCGATGGCTGCACGGATACGGCCCATGTGCACGTCAATCGAACGGTCAAACGCCTCCAGCTCCCGACCGCGCACGGCTTCCATGATCTGGTCGCGGCTGAGAACGCGGCCTGCCCGTTCGGCCAGTGTGACCAGCAAATCGAATTGGTAGGAGGTCAGTTCGCACACCGCGCCAGCCACCGACACTGTGCGCGCATCGCGGTCAATTTCCAGGGACCCGAAGCGCATAACATTGCCGGACGCCACCGGTGTGTCGATTTTGCGGCGCAAAATGGCCCGCACCCGCGCCAGCAACTCCCGCGGTTCAAAGGGTTTTGGCAGGTAATCATCGGCCCCCATTTCAAGTCCAATGATGCGGTCCATCGGATCGCCTTTGGCAGTCAGCATCAGCAGCGGAACTTTGGCGGCGGGCGTGCCCAGCGCGCGAATGCGACGGCAGACTTCGAGGCCGTCGATGTCGGGCAGCATCAGGTCCAGAATGACCAAGTCGGGGGAAACGCCATCGTGTTGCCCCAGTCGCTCCATGCCACTGAGGCCATCGGGTGCATTGCTGACATCGAAACCGTTTTGTTGCAAATATTCGCCCACCATGGCGGCAAGGCGGGCATCGTCTTCAATGAGCAGGAGGTGTTGGCGCATGGGCGAAGTCTAGCGCCGGCTCCCCATGTGCCGATAGTGGGCCTTTTAAGGTCCGGTAAAGATAGGTAAACGGGGAGAAAGTCTGCGAACCACCAGAACACGTTCAGCCTGCTATGGTCCCGTCATCGGTGTCACGGTAGGAAATGCGCGAAGCCAGCCAGACCAACACCAGCACCGGCAACCCCAATATCGCCGTGCTGATAAAGAAATTGGCGTAGCCGAAGTGGTTGACATACAGGCCCGAAAAGCCGGCAACAAACTTGGGCAAAAGCAGCATCATCGAACTGAAGATGGCGTACTGCGTGGCCGAGTAGTTGACATTGGTGAGTGATGACAGGTAGGCAATAAAAGCGCTGGAAGCGATACCGCTGGAAAGGTTGTCGGCCGAAATCACGAAGATCAGTTTGCCGACATCGTGCCCTTGTCCGGCCAACCACGAAAACAGCACATTGCTGCCGGCACTGAGCACGGCGCCTAGCATCAGCACCCGCATCACGCCCATGCGCAGGGCCAGCGACCCGCCGATGAAGGCGCCCACCAAAGTCATTACGACGCCGTAAACCTTGCTGACAGCGGCAACTTCGTCCTTGGTGTACCCCATGTCAACGTAGAACGGGTTGGCCATGATGCCCATGACCACATCGCTGATTCTGTAGGTCGCGATCAGCGCCAGAATCAGCACCGCTTGCCAACGGTAACG
>CAIOLZ010000361.1 GCA_903859265.1 uncultured beta proteobacterium | reverse complement strand
TGGTGGTTCCGGCCTGGGTCTGACGATTAGCAAAATGCTCACCGACCTGATGGGCGGCGAGCTGACTGTGCAAAGTGAAGTTGGCGTGGGTTCGACCTTCACAGTGCGCCTGTTCTTGCCGCAAACCAGCGACGGGCCCATCGCCTCAAAGGCACTTTTTGTAGCCAAGTCGCGCCGTGCCTACGCCGGTGTGCGGCGCAAGATTTTGGTGGTGGACAACGAGGAGGTCGATCGGGGACTGCTGGTCAACCTGCTGGAGCCTCTGGGTTTTGAAATTCGCACCGCCGCCAGTGGACATGACGCGCTGGATTTGATTGCTGCCGGTATCCAACCCGATGTCGTGCTGCTGGACCTGGCCATGCCCGGCATTGACGGCTGGGAGACATTGCGGCGCATTCGTTCTCTGGACGGGGCACAACCGGCCGTCGCCATTGTCTCAGCCAACGCTTTTGACCGGTCACTGGATAACACGCTGGGCATTGCCCCGGAGGATTTCATCGTTAAACCCCTGCGCCATAGCGAACTGCTGGACTGGCTGGAGCACCGGCTGGAACTGGTCTGGGTCGATGTGCAAGATGCGCCAACCGCTGTTGCCACCAAGCTGGCTGCGGCCGCCGATGCGCCCCTGGTGACTCCACCGCGCGCGGCGGTGGAAACATTGCTGGGCCTGGTGCAAATTGGATATTTGCGCGGCATCCTGAACATGCTCGATTCCATTGAACGTGGCCATCCTGAGTGCACATCCTTTGTCGCAGCGATGCGCCGACTGGCGCAGGAATACCAGTTTGACGCCATGACCAACCAACTGCAAAGAGGGATGGATGAACCCCAGGCCCATTGATCTTGACAGCGCCCTGGATCGCTCCAACAGCGACGTCGTCCTGATCGTTGACGACGTGCCTGACAACCTCTCCGTGCTGCACGACGCACTGGACGAATCAGGCTATACCGTACTGATTGCCACCAGCGGTGCGGCGGCGCTGCAGCGTGCGGCCCAGGCCTTGCCGGACGTGGTTTTGCTCGACGCCATGATGCCCGGCATGGACGGATTTGAAGTCGCGCGCCAGCTCAAGGCGACTCCGGCTACCGCGCACATCCCCATCATTTTCATGACGGGCCTGACCGACACCGAATATCTGGTGGCCGCACTGGAATGCGGCGGTGTGGACTACGTGACCAAGCCCATCAAACCCAAAGAAGTGATGGCCCGCATGGGGGTGCATCTGGCTGGTGCGCGCGAGCGCCGCCAAACCCGCAACGCGCTCGACGCCTTTGGCTATGCCACGATCACGGTGCGGGTCTCGGATGGTTGCCTGATGTGGCAAACCCCGCTGGCCCGCGAGCTCCTGGAACGCTACTGCGGCACGCAGGCGCCGGTAACGCCCGAACCGGTGCTGAGCTGGCTGGCCTTTGCGCTGGCGGCGGTTGAAAAAGGCGAGGAGGCCTCCAAACTCACGCTGGAGCGCGGCGCAACCAGACTGACGTTTCGGTTGCACCAGCAAATCGGCGACCAGGATGCTGGTGGTGACTGGCTGATCGTGATGCGCGAAGTCTCTGACAGCGCAGTGATCGAAGCGATGAGCCTGAGCCTCAAACTGACTGCCAAGGAAGCGGAAGTTTTGTACTGGGTGGTCAAGGGTAAAACCAACAAGGATATCGGTGACATACTGGGCAGCAGTCCCATGACCGTGAAGAAGCACCTTGAGCGCGTTTTCGTCAAACTCGGAGTGGAAACACGCACCGCCGCGGCGGGCATGGCGATGGGACGCATTCGACAGTTGCAGCCACAATTTGATGCCTGACATCACCACCATCTTCGGGGAACCAAGCTGATGACGGAACAGCCTCGCAATCCTTTGCATGGCGTGACGCTGGAGGCTATCGTGACCGCCCTGGTAGCGTTCTATGGCTGGCCCGGATTGGCCGAGCGCATCCCGGTGCGCTGCTTCGCGCTGGACCCCAGCGTTGGTTCGAGCCTGAAGTTTTTGCGCAAGACCCCATGGGCGCGTGAAAAAGTTGAAGGTCTCTATTTGTTCATGTTGCGTGAAGCGCGGCGCAACGCCGGGGCCGGCAACGGCGCATCAGCAGGGCATTGA
>CAIOLZ010000360.1 GCA_903859265.1 uncultured beta proteobacterium | reverse complement strand
TTGGCTGCTGCTGAAAGAGCGTGTTGGCAGGCGTGTGTGGTTGGCCGCCGCGCTGGGCGCGTTGGGCATAGCACTGCTGGCAGTCGCCCGGTATTCCCCAGGCAATGCATCCGGGGTGGCCGGCGCCTGGGCAGGAAACGGGCTGGTGCTTGCGGCCGTGTTGTGTGAAGGCGTATATGCGGTGGTCGGCAAAAAATTGACCGGCAGCTTGTCGCCAAAGCGCATATGCGCACTCATTAATTTGTGCGGCTTCCTGCTGATGACCCCGCTGGGGCTCTACCACGCATGGCACTTTGACTTCATGGCAGTGCCGCTGCACGCCTGGTGGCTGCTGGGCTTTTATGCGATGTCCGCCAGCATTATCACGGTCTGGCTGTGGATGACCGGCCTCAAAACGGTACCCGCTGCGCGAGCAGGCGTGTTCTCTGTTTTTCTGCCGATCACCGCGGCACTGATGGGCGTTTTCGTACTGGGCGAAACGCTGACACCACTGGAAGTTCTGGCTTTTGCGATTGCGCTTGCCGGCGTGCTGACGGCAACACTGCCGGCAAGCCGTCAAAACAAAGGTTCCGAAGACACCACGATGCCGTCCTCATCGGCATAAAGCCAGTCCCCAGGCACCACCACAACCCCCTGAATCTGCACTGGCACATTGTGCTGGCCCTCGTTGCGCTTCTCAGTGGGTAAAGGCACGCGCCCCAGGGCGCGGATTCCCAGCGGAT
The DNA here is from genome assembly GCA_903859265.1 of uncultured beta proteobacterium. Taxonomy (GTDB): domain Bacteria; phylum Pseudomonadota; class Gammaproteobacteria; order Burkholderiales; family Burkholderiaceae_C; genus Allorhodoferax. Next base: position 7,285 of record CAIOLZ010000360.1, on the reverse strand, counting down.
GCTGCGCCAGCTCCGCCACGTCGCGCACACAGCCATTGATCACCACACCGGCCCAGCCATTGCGCGCCGCTACCTTGCCCAGGTTTCCGCCAAGCAGTGCGTAACGCAGGGATGCACCGCCATCGACCACCAGCACTTTGGCAGTGCGATGGGAAACTCCCGCGCCGTCGCCAGGGCCATCGATCCAACCCTGTGACTCCACCGCTGCCTTGACCAGCGAATTGTCTTCAAAACACTTCACGGTTTCCACCGGACCACAGAATGTCCTGATAGCACCAAAATCATGAAACAAGGGTGGTAGCACCCGCAGGGAGCCAGGGAAATCCCGCTTATGGGCATCACAAAGATCGCAGGTTGCGAAACGAATCGTCATTTTGGTGCGCTCCAATCCATGGAAATGAACATTCTCCAATGAAAAAAACAACATCGGCGCTTGAAAAAAGTGTTTCCTCGCTTGGAAAGGCCCTTTTTTACCAGTAGCATGCAGCCTGCCAGTGAGGAAGCAGTTTTTCGCTGGTGATTAATCAACTTCCAGAAGGACAATCAATCATGGCAACTGCAAAAAAACCAGCGGCAAAAAAGGCTGCTCCCGCAAAGAAAGCGGCTCCCGCTAAAAAAGTAGTCGCGGCCAAAGCGGCTCCCGCCAAAAAAGCCGCTCCAGCCAAAAAGGCTGCTCCTGCTAAAAAAGCGGCCCCGGCCAAAAAAGTAGCGGCTAAAAAAGCCCCTGCCAAAAAGCGCACCGTCAACGCTGCATTCATGAAGGCCCTTACGCCAAGCGCTGCATTGGCAGCCGTGGTCGGCAGCGCCGGATTGCCGCGTACCGAAGTGGTCAGCAAGCTGTGGACCTACATCAAGAAAAACGGCCTCCAGGACAAAGTCAACAAGCGCATGATCAACGCTGACGCCAAGCTCAAGGAAGTGTTTGGCAAAGCGCAAGTCTCCATGTTTGAGATGGCTGGCCTGATTGGCAAGCACCTGAAGTAATTCGTCCCGGGACACTGCTTCCGTAGTCACAATAAGGGGCCGGTAAATACCGGCCCTTTTTAGTTGTCAATGAATATGAATTGCTAACGCTATGCTGCGCTTCCTGTTCACGCGCTTGAGCCTGATCATTCCGACTTTTTTCGGCATGACACTGCTGGCTTTTTTTCTCATCCGGCTGGTGCCCGGCGACCCGATTGAAGCGCTTGCCGGTGAGCGTGGTCTTGATGCGGGGCGCCACGCCGAACTGCTTAAGGAATATGGCCTGGACCAGCCCGTCATCGTGCAATACGGCATCTATATTGCCAAGGTCCTGCACGGAGATTTGGGCAAATCGATCGTCACGCAAGCCCCGGTTCTGAGCGAATTCACATCGCTGTTTCCGGCCACCATTGAACTGGCCGTATGCGCCATTGTGTTTGCCTTGCTGATCGGCATTCCGGCGGGAATTTTGGCTGCGGTGAAACGCAACTCGCTGCTCGACCATGGGGTCATGGGCGTGTCGCTGGCGGGCTACTCCATGCCGATTTTCTGGTGGGGACTGCTGCTGATTTTGCTGTTCTCGGTGCAACTGAACTGGACCCCCGTGTCGGGCCGCATCGCGGTGCAGTATTACTTCGAGCCGGTCACCGGCTTCATGCTGATTGACGCGCTGCTATCGGACCAGAAAGGTGCTTTCTTGTCCACCGTGTCGCACCTCATTTTGCCGACCATTGTGCTGGGCACCAACCCGCTGGCCGTGATCGCGCGCATGACCCGTTCGGCCATGCTCGAAGTGCTCGGCGAGGACTACATTCGCACCGCCCGGGCCAAGGGCTTGTCGCAGTTCAGGGTGGTTGCCGTGCATGCGCTGCGCAATGCGCTGATTCCGGTCATCACGGTCATTGGCCTGCAAATTGGCGTGCTGTTCACAGGCGCCATCCTCACTGAAACCATTTTTTCATGGCCGGGGGTGGGCAAATGGCTGATCGAGGCCATCAGTCGCAGGGACTACCCCGTTTTGCAAGGCGGCATGTTGCTGCTTGGCGCGGTCGTCATGGCAGTCAACCTGCTGGTCGATCTGACCTATGGAATCATCAACCCACGCATCAGGCACCAGAAATGAGCGGCATCACACCCACGGCGCACGCGGCGGTTGCGGCCCATCCCCTGCAGGACTTCTGGCGTTCGTTCTCAGCCAACAAGGGTGCCATGGGCGGCCTGATCATCGTGATCGGCGTGCTACTCATGGCGGCTTTGGCGGGTTTGATTGCGCCCTATTCGCCAAGCCTGACTGACAACACCGTATTTTTGGTACCGCCGGCCTGGCAAACCGGAGGGTCAGCGGCGCACTGGCTGGGCACCGACGCGATCGGGCGTGACATTCTGTCGCGCCTTATTTTCGGCGCACGTCTGTCGCTCACGATCGGCATTGCGGTCGTATCGCTATCGGTACTTGTGGGTACGGTGCTGGGGTTGCTGGCGGGCTTTTACCGCGGCATTTTTGAAATTGCGGTCATGCGCATGATGGACATCATCCTGACCTTGCCCAGCCTGCTGCTGGCGATTGTCATCGTGGCAATTCTGGGTCCGGGTTTGATGAATGCCATGCTGGCCGTGGCCATTGTGGTGCTGCCGCATTACGTGCGGGTCACGCGCGCCGCGGTAATTGCCGAAACCTCCCGCGACTACGTGACCGCCGCACGCATGGGGGGTGCCAGCAACCTGCGGCTGATGTTCAGCGAGGTTTTACCGAACTGCATTGCGCCGCTGATTGTGCAAGCATCGCTAGGTATTTCCACTGCCATTCTGGACGCCGCCGCCTTGGGCTTTTTGGGGCTGGGGGCGCAGCCGCCGTCACCCGAATGGGGCACCATGCTGGCCGATGCGCGTGAGTTTGTGTTGCGGGCCTGGTGGGTCGTGACGTTTCCAGGCGTGATGATTCTGATCACGGTTCTTTCCTTCAACCTTCTGGGCGACGGGCTGCGTGACGCGCTGGACCCCAAGCTCAAGCGCTAAGGAAGAAGGCGGCACTATGGCACTCCTTGAAATCACCAATCTCTCGGTCGAATTTCCTTCGCACAAAGGTGTGATGCATGCGGTTGACGGCGTCAGCCTTTCGATTGAACCCGGGGAAGTATTGGGCATCGTGGGCGAATCGGGATCGGGCAAAAGTGTGACCATGATGGCCCTCATGGGCCTGGTGGGTTACCCCGGCCGCGTCAAAGCCGACACCCTGCGCTTTGATGGGCACGACCTGCTCCATCTGCCCGACGCCAAGCGGCGCAAACTCATCGGCAAAGACATGGCGATGATTTTTCAGGACCCGACCACCAGCCTCAACCCCTGCTTTACCGTGGGCTTCCAGCTGGCCGAGACGCTGCGCCTGCACATGGGAATGGACCGTGCGGCGGCACGCAGGCGATCCATTGCGCTGCTGGAGCAAGTGGGCATTCCGGCACCTGAGAGCCGCCTGGCAGTCTATCCCCACCAACTCTCCGGCGGCATGAGCCAGCGCATCATGATTGCCATGGCAATAGCCTGCAACCCGAAATTGCTGATCGCGGACGAACCCACCACCGCGCTGGACGTCACGATTCAGGCCCAGATTCTTGACCTGTTGCGCAGCTTGCAAAAAGAGCACGGCATGGCGCTGGTGCTGATCACCCACAACATGGGCGTCGTCAATGAAATGGCCCATCGCGTGGCCGTGATGTATGCCGGACAGCTGATGGAAGAGCGCAACGTCCAAGACATTTTTGCCTCGCCGCGCCATCCCTACACCGAAGCGCTGCTGGCCTCCATGCCTGAACGCGGCGTCGCAAACGGCAGTGGCTCGCAACGGCTTGCAACCATTCCCGGCATGGTTCCGGGTCTTTTTGACCGACCCGACGGCTGCCTGTTTGCACCACGCTGCAACTACGCCAATGCTGCCGCTTGCGGCACACGGCCGCAGTTGACGGCATTGCCCCAGAGTACGCAGCCGGGTGCGGTGCGGTGCCACTTTCCGCTGGTGGTTAAAACAGGAGCAACCCCATGACCGCCAACGCTCCCACACAAGCAAACCCAGCGCAACCCGTTGTCAGCGCCAATGGATTGCGTCAGGTTTATCCGATACACAATGGTTTTTTGCAAAAGCCCGGGGCGCTGCAAGCCGTCAGCAACGTGTCGTTTTCCGTACAAGCCGGCAAAACGCTGGCCGTGGTCGGGGAATCGGGCTGCGGCAAATCCACATTGGCCCGGATGGTGGCCCTGATCGAATCACCAACGGCCGGGGAATTGCGCATTGGCGATCTGGACGTGGCAAGCGCAACCGGCCCTGAGCGCAAAGCATTGCGCCGCAAAGTGCAACTGGTGTTCCAGAACCCCTATGGATCGCTCAATCCGCGCAAGCGAATAGGACAAATTCTGGAAGCGCCACTGGAAATCAACACCCCACTCACTGCCGCTGAACGCGCCGAGAAGGCCCGCGCGATGCTGGCCAAAGTGGGACTGCGCCCGGAACATTACGACCGCTATCCGCATATGTTCTCAGGCGGCCAGCGCCAGCGCATCGCGATTGCACGTGCCCTGATGCTGGAGCCCGCTCTGGTGGTAGCCGACGAACCGGTTTCGGCGCTGGACGTGTCGATTCAGGCCCAGGTACTGAACCTGCTGGCCGATTTGCAAAGCGACTTGGGGCTGGCCTATCTGTTCATTTCGCACGATCTTGGGGTCGTGCGCCACATTGCACACGACGTGTTGGTCATGTACCTGGGTTATGCGGTGGAACAGGGTGAAAAAGAAGCCATTTTCACGCACCCTCTTCACCCCTATACGCAGGCTTTGCTGGCTTCAACGCCCGGACTTGCGGGGTCGGGACCGGCCAAAAACCGGATCGTGTTGAAAGGCGAATTGCCGTCCCCGCTGAACCCTCCCAAGGGCTGTGTTTTTTCAACCCGCTGCCCGCATGCGGTTGACCGCTGTCACCTGGAACGCCCGCCTCTGGTCGAACTCATGGGACGCCAAGTCGCTTGCTTTGAGGCAAAACAACTGGCGGGGATTTAATGCCCGACCCGACCCCCACTTGCGTGCATTGGGGATTGTCTTCACGTAATATCCAATTTTTTCAAGGAGCAACCCATGTTTCGTTCTCAATCCCGGCTGCGTCTGAGCCGAGCTGCCTGGCTGTGCGCTGTGGCGCTGCCAGTCGCATTGGCTGTCACGCCAGTGGCTGCAAAAACGCTCGTTTTTTGTTCCGAAGGCAGCCCCGAAAACTTCTATCCCGGCATCAACACCACCGGAACCTCGTTCGATGCGGGTGAGCAGATCTACAACAACATCGTGGCCTTCGAACGTGGCGGCACAACCGTTGTACCAAGCCTGGCCGAAAAATGGAGCATCTCCAAAGACGGTCTGGAGTACACCTTCAACTTGCGCAAGGGCGTCAAGTGGCAATCCAACAAGAGCTTCACACCATCCCGCGATTTCAACGCCGACGACGTGCTCTTCATGTTCGAACGCCAGTGGAAAGAAAACGATCCCTATTTCAAGGTCACCAGTTCCAACCACACCTATTTCAATGACATGGGTATGGGCAAACTGCTGAAGTCGGTCGACAAGATTGATGACTACACCATCAAGATCACGCTTACGTCGCCTGAAGCACCATTCCTGTCCAACCTGGCAATGCAATTTGCCGGCGTGCAGTCCAAGGAATACGCGATTGCCATGCTCAAGGCCGGGACCCCTGAGAAAATCGATCAGGACCCCTTGGGTACCGGGCCGTTCCAGTTGGTGCAGTACCAGAAGGACGCGATCATCCGCTACAAGGCATTTGACAAATACTGGGGCGGTCGGGCCAAGATTGACGACCTGATTTTCTCGATCACCCCGGATGCTTCGGTGCGCTGGGCAAAGCTGCAAAAGGGCGAGTGCCACGTCATGCCCTACCCGAACCCGGCCGACCTTGACGCAATGCGCAAGGACAGCAATGTCAAGGTACTGGAGCAGGCCGGTCTGAACATCGGTTACCTGGCCTACAACACCACCAAGAAGCCATTTGACGATGTGCGCGTGCGCAAGGCCATCAATATGGCCATCGACAAAAAGTCCATTGTGTCAGCGGTCTATCTGAGCACCGGCGTGCCCGCCACCAACCCCATTCCTCCGACCCAATGGTCCTACAACAAGGCCATCAAGGATGATGCGTTCAACCCGGAAGAAGCCAAAAAACTGCTGGCCGCTGCCGGCTACCCCAACGGTTTCAGCACCGATCTGTGGGCAATGCCCGTGCAACGACCTTACAACCCGAACGCCAAACGGATTGCAGAACTGATGCAGGCGGATCTGGCCAAAATTGGCGTCAAGGCAGAAATCAAGAGCTTCGAGTGGGGTGAATACCGCAAACGCATGCAAGCCGGTGAGCACCAGATGGGCATGCTGGGCTGGACGGGTGACAATGGCGATCCAGACAACTTCCTGGCCACCTTGCTGGGTTGCGACGCGGCCAAACCCGGCGGTGGCAACGTTGCCAAGTGGTGCTACAAGCCGTTCGATGACATCGTGGTCAAGGCAAAATCCGTCACCAATGTCGCCGAGCGCACGAAGTTGTATGAGAAAGCGCAGGTCATCTTCAAGGAACAAGCGCCCTGGTTTACGATCGCACACGCGGTGCAACTCAAACCGGTACGCAATGAAGTTATCGACTTCAAACTCAGTCCCTTTGGGCGCCACACTTTTTACGGTGTGGACATCCAGCAATAGGCTTACAACTGCTCACAAAAAGGCCGGTTTTTACCGGCTTTTTTTTATCTTACTGTCATCTGCAGCACAGACAATGGCACTTCGGGTGCGCTGGAAGATGCCATTGAGCATTGCACGCAAATATTCAATTTCGAGGGCCGGTATGAACCTGCACCAACAAAGGGAAATCATGCGGCGTTGGAAAATTTCAAAATTTGCCACGAGCTTTATGGGCTTGAGAAGTGACATTAGCAGCGATGACAAACTGGAGAGCCGGATCGAGGAAGTTCGTTCGGCAATGCTGGATGCGCTTTTCGACGCACTGGAGTCCGACGCACAGCGGTCGCTGTTGCTGATCAAACTACGCGGTGCGACCGAAATCCAGACCTTGTGGTACCTGCGCAGTGACTTGGTGGCGACAATTTCCGAATACATTGGCGAATCCGAAGCAATGGAGCGTGTTGGAATTCTCACTGACCTGTTCAGGGGCATGGTTCCGGCGCAACAACTCCTGAGCGCCCGGCGCCGGCGCTAAGGGCTAACGGCAGGCCAACAAGCTAGCGCTGTTGGTGCAACGCATTGGCGGTTATCGCAGAAAGAC
>CAIOLZ010000359.1 GCA_903859265.1 uncultured beta proteobacterium | reverse complement strand
TTGCGTTGCTCTTGTTGCTCTGACGAGACGTTCTGTGGCAGTGTCGGGTAATCACTGCCTTTCGCGGTATTTTTCATATAGCCTAAAGCGATTTGATTCGATGCGTTAAATCAACTTGGATACTTTAACTGACATAAATTGCTGAAGTCATGATCCTTGCAGGCAGGAACAACCCATTCGGGAGCGAGTACGGATGAACTTTGACGCTTCATTTTTGGTGGTGGACGATATGGAGGGCATGCGCAGGCTACTGGGAAACAGCCTTCGCCAACTTGGTTTTTCTGACATTCATACGGCCATGCATGGCGCTGATGCCATGAGCGCGCTTCGGGAACGCCGTTTTGACGCCGTGCTCACGGATTGGAATATGCCGGTCATGAACGGGTTGGAATTGTTGCGGCAGATCCGCGCCCATGACCGGTTCGGCGCCATTCCCGTGATCATGGTCACCGTCGAAGCGGACCGGGAGCAAGTTCGCACAGCGGTCGAAGCTGGCGTGTCAGAGTATTTGGTAAAGCCCTTCAACCTCGCTGCGCTGGAAGCCAAATTGCGGCGCGCGTTTCAGCAACCCAGATTGGTTGGCTACGGCGCCCGCGCCAGCGTGCCTGCACTGCTGCCCGGCGCTGCGGCCAAGCCCGGAGCGGGCCTGCTCACCATCGCTGGTCCTGACGAGACAGAAGGCATCCGGCGTGCAACGATTCTGGCCGTTGACGATGTGCCCGACAACCTAACCATCTTGATGGACATGCTCGGTCAGGATTACCAGATGAAAGTGGCCAACAGCGGTGCGCGCGCGCTGAAAATCATGGAGTCCGGCAAGATCCCCGACCTGATTTTGCTGGACGTCATGATGCCCGAGATGGACGGTTTCGAGGTGTGTCGGCGGATCAAGTCCAACCCGGAAACCGCCGAGATACCGATCATCTTCCTGACCGCCATGGGTCAGTCAACCGATGTGACGAAAGGGTTTTCGCTGGGCGCAGCGGACTATGTCTCCAAGCCCGCCGATCCGGCCATCCTCAAGGCACGTATGGAAACGCACCTGAAGCTGCAGCGCAATATCGCCGAGCTCAAGCGCAACCGCATCGAGTTGATTGAAAAAAATGCTGTGCTGCAGGACAACTTGCGCCTGCGCGAGGAGGTCGAGCGCATTTCACGCCACGATCTGCGAAATCCCATGGCCGGAATCATCGGATTCACTGCCAACCTGCTGTCCGATGAAACGGTTCATCAGAATCACAAAGACCTTTTGTACGACATTGAGCAGTCTGCCTACAACGTACTGAACATGGTCAATCTCTCGCTGGACCTGTTCAAAATGGAACGCGGTGAATTCGAGTTTTACCCGCGCACCGTCAATGTGGGCAGTATCTTGGAACGTATCCTGCTGGAGATGGCCTCCCGCTGGGAGCAGCAGCACATTTCGCTGGAAAGACGCATTCAGGGGGTGCCCGTCGAGTCTTTGTCGGGCACGCAGTGCCTCGGCGATGACTTGCTGTGCTATAGCCTGTTCTCCAATTTGCTACGCAATGCCGCAGAGGCCGCACCTCCCAACTCCAGCGTCATGGTGCAGGTGGGCCAAGGCTCGGATCTGGTCGTATCCCTGCACAACCAAGGGGCTGTTCCGCTGGCAGTGCGCGACACTTTTTTCGACAAATACGCAACCACTGGCAAGTCGGGCGGCAACGGCCTTGGGACCTACTCCGCCCGATTGCTCGCCACAACCCAGGGCGGCAATATCACGATGAAGACATCCGATGCTTCGAACTCCACCACGATTACGGTGACCCTGCCACTTCCCGGCGCGATACCCCTGAGCGGCCAAAACAGACATTGACCGCGGGCATTTATGCCTTAAAGTCAGCGTTCACCGGAATGCTGAAGGCATTCTGATCCGACTTTTTTGGATGACATCGCAATGTTTGAGGTAACGGATAGGCCAATGCAATTACTTCGCGATGACCGTGCCCCAGACCTGGGCGGAGCAACGCATCATGGGTGATGCCAACCGCGGCCAAGGTGATTTCACAGTTCTGGTGGTGGATGACACGGCAGCGAACCTGATTCTCATCAGTGACCTGTTGCAGGCGCACTGCAAAGTCAAGGTAGCTTCCAGCGGCGCACGCGCACTCAAAATCGCTTTTTCTGAACTGCCGCCCGACCTGATTCTGCTCGACATCATGATGCCCGACATGGACGGGTACGAAGTCTGCCGCCAACTCAAGGCCAATCCGGCCACCCGCGACATTCCGGTTATTTTTCTGACCGCCAAAACGGATACGAGCGACGAGCAGCTCGGGTTTGAGCTCGGCGCGGTGGACTACATCACCAAGCCCATCAGCCCTCCCATCGCCCTGGCCCGCGTCAAGGCCAACCTGTTGCTGAAAGCATCTTCCGACTTTCTCAAAGACAAAAACGTATTTCTGGAACAGGAAGTTGCGCGGCGAACCGCGGAAGTTCGTGACATTCAGGACGTGACCATCCTCACCATGGCCTCGCTGGCAGAAACCCGTGACAACGAGACCGGAAACCACATCATCCGCACCCAGCACTACGTCAAGCTGCTGGCACAAAAGCTGCGAAAGCATCCGCGCTTTTCACACTACCTTGACGATGCGATGGTCGATCTTCTGTTCAAGTCGGCGCCCTTGCATGACATTGGCAAGATTGGTATCCCCGACAGCGTTCTGCTCAAGCCTGGAAAACTGACCCCGGAAGAGTTTGAGGTGATGAAAACCCACACCACGCTGGGCAAACTGGCCATAGAAAGCGCAGAAACCCGGCTTGGCAAGCACGTGCCGTTCCTGCGCTGTGCCAAGGAAATCGCCTACTCCCACCAGGAAAAGTGGGACGGAAGCGGCTACCCCGAGGGGCTGGCGGGCGACGCCATTCCCGTGTCCGCGCGCCTGATGGCGATTGCCGACGTGTACGACGCGCTGATCAGCCGCCGGGTTTACAAGCCGCCCTTCACCCACGAAGCTGCCATGGCCATCATCCTGGAAGGGCGCGGTGTCCACTTTGATCCTGATGTGACGGACGCGTTTTCAGAAGTGCATCTGGCCTGCAAGGAAATTGCAGAGAAGCACGCAAATGCCGATGAAGAGTTTGCCGCAACGCCGCAACCCGGCCCCTAGTTGTATTTTTCTTTTGCACGAATCAGGAGCCGTCAAAAATCCCCATGATTGCGGCATAAACGCCCAGTACCACCGTAATGCCAATGATTGTGGCAGTGACACGCGCATACCAACCCTTCAACCGATAGGCATCCGGCAATCGACGGGCCAGCAGGTATAAAAACGTCAGCACGATAGGTAGCAGCAAGGCGTTCATGACTTGCACGGCAACCCCCAGGGTCACCAGATTGACTCCGGAAACAATAAACACGGCGCCCAGGACCAATGAAGCGGTATAGACGCCATAGAACCAGGGGGATTCCTTGGGCGATTGTTCCAGTGAATGCTGGTAGCCCATGACCTCACCCAGTGCCCTTGCAGCCGTCAAAGTGACGACGATGGCCGCAACCAGCGATGCTCCCACGATGCCCATGCCAAACAGCAACCGCCCAAAGTTTTCTCCCAGGTAGGGGGTGATTGCCTCCGATATTTGCTGTACGGTATCGAGTGAAACTTGCGAGTCGGACTTTCCAATCGTTGCAGCCGCGGCAATCAAAACCATGGCCATCACCAGCTGCGTCAGCACCGCGCCTATGGCCGTGTCCCACCGTGCGGCGCCAAGGTCCGAGGCCTGCAAGCGCTTTTCCACCACCGAGGACTGTTGGAAAAACACCATCCAGGGCATCACGACGGCACCAATGTTGGCTGCCACAAGGTAGAGGTACTTGGGATCTGCAAGCGGAATGTTCAGGAGATTTTTCCGCACCGCGCTCAGGTCCGGGTGCGCTTTCCATGCAACGACAAGAAATACCAGTTCAAACGCGCCAAAAAATATTGCAATGCGCTCGACAGACCGGTAGGAGCCGGTATAGACCATGATGGACAGTCCAATAACCACTGCCGCCATGGTGAGCCACTCCGGAATGCCGTACATCATTCCAACACCCGCAAGGCCGGCCATCTCCGACAGCAGTGCCCCAAAGCATGCGAGCAGCAGTGTTCCGACGGATATCCATGCCCACTTGCTTCCGAAATGGAGTTTGATGAGATCGCCATGCCCCTTGCCGGTCACCAACCCGAGGCGCACCGTGAGTTCCTGCACGGTGTAAAGGATTGGCACCAGGATGATTTGCAGCAGCAGCAACCTGTAACCCCACTGCGCGCCACTTTGCGCTGCGGTGATGATGCTTCCGGCATCCGTGTCGGCCAGCATCACAACCAGTCCCGGTCCGGCCACGGCAAGAAATCTCTTCATTGAAGTTGAATTGTTCATATTGCGGGGATTTTTAATGAGAATGATTCTCATTATAGGGGTCTTGTGATGAAAAAATTGGGGAGTTTTCCCACCGGGAGGAGGCACTGGATGCCCGTGGCACCCTTTTTGCTGCGGCATTAAGATGTGGCGCTGGGTTTTGCACCGCTGAAAGTCTTGCACTGACAGCTTCCCCTGATTGCGCAACTCCAAATTGCCGGAATGCACTATGAATCTGTTGATACGCTCCCTATGGGATGACAAGGCCGCTGACATTCGAGTCCGGGTGGCGGGGATATATGCCGTCCTGCTGGTTCTCAATCTCTGCGCATGGGCATGGGCCCTGATCGCGTTCCGAAGTTTTCCTGTGCAACTTGGAACCGCGTTTCTGGCCTACAGCTTTGGGTTGCGCCACGCGGTTGACGCCGATCACATCGCCGCCATCGACAACGTGACCCGCAAATTGATGCAGGATGGCAAGCGGCCAGTAGCCGTCGGATTCATGTTTTCACTGGGCCACTCCACCGTGGTCTTTCTGGCATGTGTGGGCATTGCAGCGACCGCGCTGGCTTTTCAGTCCAGCCTCGATGGCTTCAAAGAGATCGGCGGAGTCGTCGGCACCCTTGTGTCCGCGTTTTTCCTGCTCATCATTGCGCTCATCAACACCGTTGTCCTCAGGTCTGTGTACCAGGCCTTCAGGCAAGTTCGTGCTGGAAAGCCCTACGTCGAAGAAGATTTCAATCTCCTGCTGGCGAACCGGGGGTTTCTGGCACGTATATTCCGGCCCCTGTTCAACCTGATTACGCGCAGTTGGCATATGTACCCGCTGGGCTTTTTGTTTGGCCTGGGGTTTGATACTGCAACGGAAATCGGGCTGTTGGGCATATCGGCGGCACAGGCGTCCGCCGGGATGCCAATCTGGTCCATCCTGATATTTCCCACGCTGTTTACCGCCGGGATGGCGCTGGTCGATACCACGGACAGCATTCTCATGCTGGGTGCCTATGGATGGGCATTCGTGAGGCCCGTTCGCAAGCTTTACTACAACATGACGATCACTTTCCTGTCGGTGGTGGTTGCAATTGCTGTTGGTGGCATTGAAGTTGCCGGTCTGCTGGCGGACCAGTTGCACCTCAGCGGCGGCTTCTGGGATGCGATGGGAAGCCTCAACGACAACTTCGGAACCGTCGGTTACGTGGTCATCGGGTTGTTCGTTTTTGCGTGGGTAGTGTCGGTGGCGATCTACCGCTGGAAACGTTTCGACGACATCGAACTTGGCTAGACCAGCTTTGAAACGATTCAAACTCCTTCAATCACTGCTCCTCATTGCAGCCATCGGGGGAGCCCACGCCGATAGCGCCCAACAAGTCAGTATTCCACCTGCGGGCTTCTCGGCATCGCCCGGGCCGTTGCCCGGCTTTCTGTTCTCCGCCCCGGGGCAAGGTCCGCATCCCGCCGTTGTCATGCTGCATGGCTGTGGGGGCGCTTATGACAACCAAGGCAAGCTTGCCGCGCGCCATCAGATGTGGGGTGCGTACTTTGCGGACCACGGCTACACCGCTTTGATGCTCGACAGCTTCACGCCCCGCGGCGTCCGGGAAATATGCACCGTCAAATTTGCCAACCGCACGCTCAAGGAGGACGATCGTGCCGGCGATGCCTATGCTGCCTTGGCATGGCTACGCCAACAAAGCGGCATCGATGGCAGCCACATCAGCCTGCTCGGATGGTCACACGGCGCAGGAGTCACCCTGGAGGCCATTGGCCAGCGACCCAAAGCAGGTGACGGGTTCAATGCGGCGGTTGCTTTCTATCCTGGCTGTACGTCACGCAACAAAAAATCCGATCAGTTTCATCCCTACGCTGCATTGCTGTTGCTGATTGGCGAGTCCGACGACTGGACCCCTGCTGCGCCCTGTGAAGCGCTGGCCGACAAGGTCATGGCACGCGGGGAACCCATGCAGATCGTGCTTTACCCTGACACTTACCATGACTTTGACAATCCGGGCCTCAAGACCAAACGCGTGCGCAGCGAAGTTCCCAACGGCGTCAATTCCGGACAAGGCGTGACGGTGGCTCCGAATGCGCAGGCGCGCGAGGACGCCATGCAGCGCGTCATCACCTTCCTTGATGCGCACTTGAAATGAGTCGGCGACCAACCGCCTGCTGGCTTTGCAGGCTTCCTGGGAGTCAGCCGATGTTTTGGGCGGCGAACTCCCAATTGACCAGCTTGTCCAAAACCGCGTTCACGTAATCAGCGCGCCGGTTCTGATAGTCCAGGTAATAGGCGTGTTCCCAGACATCAATCGTCAGTAGCGGCCTGGCCGCAGAGGTCAGCGGAGTATCTGCGTTGGCGGTTCGGATCACCTTGAGTTTTCCGTCGTCCAGAATCAGCCAGGCCCAGCCGCTACCAAATTGCGCGGTGGCTGCGGTCGCGAGCTCTTTCTTGCAGGCGTCAACGCTTCCAAAGGAGGACTCCATCAGTTGCTTCAGCTTTGCAGGCGGCTCGCCGGCGCCCGCGGGCCTGAGGCTATTCCAGTAAAACGTGTGGTTCCAGGCTTGTGCTGCATTGTTGAACACTGCCAGCTTGTCGGATTTGCCAGCGGTGGCCTGGACAATTTTTTCCAAAGGCAAATCCGCAAACTCGGTTCCTGCAACCAGTTTGTTCAGGTTTGTGACGTAAGCCATATGGTGCTTGCCGTAATGAAAGCTCAGGGTATTGGCACTGATGACCGGGTCCAGCGCACTTTCGCCATAGGGCAAGGGTGGCAACACTATGGGTGATGCATGGGCGCTGCGCGGCAAAACGCCGCCCAGGGTGCCCATGGCCCCGACAACGGCGGCACTTAATAGGCTGCGTCGGCTGACTGCCAAATCGTCACTGCTCTCTATATTCATGGTGGCATCCCTGTGTGTTGCTGTGCATGGCGCCCCGGGCCGAAGGACTTCGACGACACGCCACGCGGCGTGTTTTTACCGCAAAAGCCGGCTCTGTGCTTTTCGGGCGCGCTTTAGCCCCGGCGCCCGACGGCAGACCGGTTACACCCGCTGCCACGCCTGCCAATGCCATATGCATCCACGGCGCGTCTTTGGAGCGCATCAGGCCAATACGAATCTGTTGCGGGACTGATTGGCTTGCTGTTCGATAACACACGCGATAAAGATCAGATCGGCGCCCTAAACGCAGATATCGGCTCTTGCGGCTCGTCAAAGTTTCGGTGCTGCCCTAGAATTATTTCGATAACCACAGCAAACCATCCACCAAGCCATGCTGACGCCCTCCAATGTGCCCCGGACGAAGCGCGAAGCAGTATTGATTGCGCCTTATGGCTGCGTGCCTAAAAGTGCACTGCTCTCAAAGGCCTAGCGGCCACCAGACGGTTCCCCATCCCGATGGCAACCAGCAACTACCAGATCCGGTTAATCGGCACCTTTCTGGTGGTAAACCTGCTCACCGTGTCGGTCGGGGGTCTCTCGCTGATAGACAGCCGCCGGCAAGGAGCAGAACGTGCGGCCCTGACGGTCAATGCACTCGCCGGTGCCCTCGAACAAACACTGTCAGGCATGGTGGAGCGCGTGGATCTGATGCTGCTCAACACTGTCGCTCAGGTTGAAGAACAAGGTGGCAACAAGCGGGCGCAGGAAAAATTAAACGCCATCATTGCGCGTGAGTATTCTCACCAACCTGAACTGGTCAGCCTTTTCCTATTCGATGCAGACGGAGTGCCGAGAAGTGCGGCAGGCGCCAACGCCGCAAGCAGATTCTCGATTGCCGATCGGGACTATTTTTTGCAGGCGCGCAGCGATGCCATGCCTAGGTTGATCGTGTCAAAACCCCTGATAAGCCGAGCAGGGCAGCAGCCGGTTTTGGTGTTCGTGAGGCGGGTCACCAATGCCGACGGCAGCTTTGGCGGCCTGGTCGCTGCCGTCATCGAGATTTCGCATTTGCAGGAAATCTTCAGGGGCCTGGGACTTGGTACGTCGGATGTGGCAACACTGATTGATCTCGACAGGAAAATCATTGCAAGGCTGCCCGAACCTGACGGAGTAGGTTCGGCGGTTGGCAAACAGATTGTCTCCCCTGAGCTCGTCAATGCACTGGGTCATAACAATGAGAGCGGCACCTATAACGTGCAAAACAACTTTGACCACGTTCATCGCGTTATGTCCTACCGCAAGCTCAGAATGTTTCCAGGCTATGTTTTTGTCGGACAGGCAACGCAGGGGTATGTTTCCGAATGGCGGGCACAAGTCATCGTCGTCGGCGCCCTGCTGGCAATCATTTTTTCCGTCAGTGGATTTTTCGCCTGGTCGCTCAACGCCAACTGGAAAAGGCAGGTCCATAACAAGCGGTTGATGGAACAGTTAAATGCCGAGCTTGAAGTCCGCGTTCAGGAGCGTACCGACGAACTTGAGCATGCCAACGCCAACCTGCTGCAGACCATCAGCCAGTTGGAACAGACGCAACACTCGTTGGTGCAGTCTGAAAAACTCTCGGCATTGGGCTCCATGGTTGCAGGGGTTGCCCATGAACTCAATACGCCCCTGGGCAATGCCCGAATAGTGCTCAGCACCCATGAGGAACAGCTGGTTCAGGTCAAGGCCGATTTGGCGGCAGGGAAACTTTCCCGCAGCAAGTTTGAAGCGTTTTTTGACCAGTCTGTGCAAATGGTGCAACTTGCATTGCGCGCAATCGACACATCGGTGAATCTGGTGGGATCGTTCAAACAGGTTGCCCGTGACCAGGCGTCAGAAGCGCGCCGTGTTTTTGATCTGGCCCAGACCATTGAGGATTTGCTGGCTTCGCTGCGGCCACGGTTCAAGCGTCAGCCCTGGGAAATCCTGGTCGATGTCCCTCCCGGCATCGAACTCGACAGCTTTCCCGGTGCACTCGGCCAGGTATTGCTCAACCTGGTAATGAACAGCGTGATTCACGGCTTTGACAATCGCGAGCACGGTCGCATCACCATCACGGCGAAGAATGCCGCAAAGCGGGACGCCGTCATTTTGGGTGTCGCTGATGACGGTGTTGGCATTGCGCCAGACCACGTCGGTCGTGTCTTTGACCCATTTTTTACGACGAAGCTGGGCAAGGGTGGTTCGGGTATCGGGTTGAATATTTCGTACCGCATCGTCACGAAAGTGTTGGGTGGCACCATCCGTGTGGACTCCACGCCTGGCCAGGGCACGTTGTTTGAAATGGTTCTCCCACTGCGAGCGCCGGATAGCGTCTGACGCTCCATGGCATTGCCGTTTGCAGTTCGCGCCGATATGTTTGCACAGCTCGCGGCTATGGAAAGGGCCGGGCTTCCTGCTGCTCAGGCTTGGAAGCTCCTGAAACTACCCGCCGTGGCGCCCGCTCGGCTGCTGTCTGTGGCTGCCCTCATCCAGCGCGGACGCAGTCCCGACATCGCCGCGCAAAATGCGCAGCTTTTCACACCCATGGAAGCGAATCTGGTTCGGGCCGCGATGGCAGCCGGTAGTCCGGAACATGCTTACCGGCGCTTGGCCGATGCATATTCCGAGCGGGCCAATCAGCAAGGAAAAGTTCGCTCGCGCATGGTGTTGCCGGCTGCTGCTTTTTTCCTAAGCCTGGCAATTGCGCCAGTGCCCGAGCTTGTTGCGGGCACGATGACGGCTGGTGCCTATCTGTGGCACTTGGTGGAACCGGTTCTTGCGATTCTCGCCCTGACCAAGCTGGGCAGGCATTTGAAAACATCCGAATATGCGGGCCCAAGGGCTTTGAAAATACCTTTGTACGGAGCTGCCCTGGCACGGGAAAACGCGCGCAACTTCTATGAAAGTCTGGCCTTGTTGCTGGAGGCAGGTGTTGCGATGTTCGAAGCACTACCCATCGCGGTTTCGACCATTGAAAACACGACGATTCAAAAGGCCTATTCACGGATCAAACCTTGCATGCAGCGAGGAGAACCTCTGTCAATCGCTCTGGCACAGGAGATCTCGGAGCCCATGTATCTGGGCGACTCTGGAGTCATTGAACTGATAGCAACCGGTGAAGCCAGCGGGACTTTGCCGGAAATGCTGTTTCGCCATGCCAATGAAGAGGCCCGCAAGCTTTCCCATTTCTGGACGCAAGTAGCGGACTGGGTCCCGCGGATCGCCTATCTGGTGGTTGTCTGCCTGATAGCCCATGGGCTATTGGTCGGTGGTGGTCTGGCTCCAACAAATTGAGCAATACCGCTATCGACTGCCAATTCCCAAAAAACGCTTCAACATCTCCTTGGACATTCCGCCCTCGCGCGCAACATATTCTGAAGTGGTCTGGTTTCTGGCGACAACGTAAGGCACCCCCAGCACGTGGAACCGGTTGATCAGGTCTGTATTGGACTTGATACTGGCCTCCAGACCGGGTGGTACCGCGTCCTGCGACGATGCACCAGACGTGCGGGCCAGCACCGCAGACATCATCCGGTCCATATCCTCCACCGGATGACTCGAACCCAGCAGCAAGGCACTTTGAGATTTATTGCTGCCATCCAGAAAGTTCACCGGAACCCAAACGAACTTTACCGTGCCAGTCAATGCCTTGGACTCCTCCCAAAGCCGCGCACAGTGCAGGCATTGCGGGTCAAACATGACATAGACGGTGTAGGCGGAAACCTCGGGACCGATTGAAATTCCTTTGGCGTACTTGGCCAGGGCGGCGTACTGCTCAGCCGGCGTTTTGACCGGTTCAGCCGCGACGGTTGCCGACGCAGGATCCCCCTTGGGCGTACAGCCCACGACGTGCAAAGCCCCGAGGCAAAGGACCATCAGCAGACGGTACGAAACCGCAGATCTATGAGGGCTTGCCATGGGGCTTGGAACAGTAATGGGTGGCCGGGCGCGCCGGAAATTGTGCGCGCAATCCTAACCGATACACCCGACTTGACGGTTGAATAAACGGCCGCTCCCGACACCCGATGGCTTCGGGATAATGGGAACCATCAATGAGGACATGACCATGACTGATGACACCAAGGCCTGCCCGGTCTGCGCTGAAACCATCAAGGCTGCGGCGATCAAATGCCGCTTTTGCAATACGGACCTGGCGGCCTTTGCCGCGCAGTCGAAGCCGCAGGAAGAGCAGCTGGTTTATGCAGGACATCCTGCTGTCATTTACTCGGTGTGGCAATGGCTGGCGGTGGTGGTGACTCTGGGCATTGCCTATGGCTACTACTGGCTCCACAGCATATCCACGCAGTATGAAATCACTTCGCAAAGGGTTCGGATAGAACGCGGCATCCTGTCGAAGGTTAAAGAAAGTGTGGAGCTTTTCAGGATTGACCATTTCGATGTGCTCAAGCCATTGGGGATGCGCCTGGCGGGACAGTGCATCCTGCATCTCAGGTCGTCCGATGCAGGGTTCCCCTCCGTGCGCATTTACGGTGTGCCGGAACTGGAAAAGCTGGGCGACCAGTTGCGTGAGTTTTCGCTGCAGGAACGCACCCGGCGCAAGGTCACCACCTTTGTTCAGGCCTGACAGGACCCTAGAACGTATTCCCGGCAAACGCTGCTGTGATACCAACCATGCCGTCACGTGAGCAATGGGAACTGGCTTTGGTGCGTCTGGCCAATTTGTTTGGCAAGGTCGGCGCTGGCTTGCGCTGTGCGGGCCCGGTGGCGCAGTTGGCAACCGGTGCGCAACTTGCAGTGCTGCAGCATTTGTCAACGGCCTTGGGCCGCGCCGATACCGCGACGCAGGACGCTTGCGCCGCCCTATCGGCCCTGAGCGATGCACTTGTCTGGCGCCAGAACCCGAACTACACCGACCGGCGCTTTCTCGATGGCTATGCCTACTGCGAATTGATGGGGCCATCCGGCCATCTTCACCACGACACCATCTCCGCCGGTCTGCTGTTGCTCGAACCTGGGCTGATTTATCCGGAGCACGCCCACCCTGCCACAGAAACCTATGTGGTTCTGAGCGGCCGCGCGCAATGGCGGCAGGGCGATGCAGGCTGGCAAACACGCCTTGCCGGCGAACGGATCATGCATGCTTCGATGGAAGTCCACGCCATGCACAACGGCTCCGAGCCGCTGCTTGCTGCGTACCTTTGGCAAGGCGACCTGACGCAAGCCGCACGGTTGGTGGAGCCGGCCTGAAGAGTGTCCCAGCCGATGGCATGGCCGCCCGTTTTGAAAAAGATTGCGTTTCCTTGGACCATCGATGAAGTGCCTTCGCTTCTGTGATCACTTCAATGCTTCTTCGGCTGGGGACCGTGATCGATGATGATCTTGCCATCGGCTGCGGTGACGGATGCAGCAACAATCAGCTCTACCGAGCGGGGCTTGACGCCATGAACTTTCACCTTGTCACCGACTTTTACCGCCTTGAGCAACTCGGCTGACATGTGGGGTGCAAAGTGAACCTGCTGATCACCGTCGAGCAAGAAGCCGTCGCAGTCCCCGCGGACATTGAACAGCATTTTTGTGATGCTGCCAGTGGTTTCGGGCAGCGACTTCGGATCGATCCAGTGCATGGCCACGTGAATGGCATGACCCTGCGTTGAATCGTCCTCGGCTGCATTTTGGTGTGCGACTTTAACGGTGCCCATGATCAACTCCTGAAAATATTGAACGATTCAAAAACCTAAGCGCGCTCACCCACTGTCTGCGATAGCAGGAGTTGATGATCCGTACTCAGTCCCATGGCTTGCGACAAAGCCTGCCGGTCAAACCAGGCCCGCAACACCGTAGATAAACCTTTGGACGCGCAGTAGAGATAAACGTTTTGGGCCATTGCACCCGCAGCAACACTGGCAAAGGACTCCCGCTGTGCCACAGGTATCAGTTTCATCCGCGTATGGTCCGCCACAAACACCAGGTCCATGGGTGCCTTGTCAACGAAATCCTGGTTTCCCGTGACGCGGCGAACATCGCTTGCCACTGTCAACCCCAAAGTGTGCAGGGTTGCATCGTAGAGAAAAAGACCTACCGGCATTGCCACATAGAGCAGGACTTCCTGCGCATTCATGGCGCTGGGAAATGTTCGCCCGCCGTGCTCGCTACGGTTGACACCGGCCGCGGCCCATAAAAGGTCGGACAATATTTGTGGATCCAGAGGTGCCTCTGAAAACTTGCGCTGGGACTGGCGGGCCAGCAAGGCTTCCATCAGAGGCTTGCCTCCACTTCGGGTTGGTGGCAGCAGCATCAATGTCTTTGCGGATTGTCCGATCGCGGGCAAGGGCTTGAATTGGTCTATCAAACCCAGTGCAAGTTTGGTCAGAGTGTTCATGTTTTGGGTAATGGTTATGCGAGGGCTTTGACCAGCGCATCAAATTGCGCGTGCCATGACTTGTCATGCGGCGTTACCGGCGGTATCGATTGGGTAATGCCCATCAATTGGTACACCGCCATCTGGGCCGCACGCACCGAGAACTCCACCGTGAAGACCGTGTCTTGCGGTATCTCCACGAACTGGCTGATGAAGGCAAAGTTTCTGGTGAATGGTGGCACCGGCGGCGGGCGGTCGCCCATTTCACGTGGCATGAACATGCTGGTGATAAACGGCATGCGGCAAGGTATGCAATTGGCTGTTGCCACCGCATCCAGATCGAAGCGCAGATGGCCGCAAAGTTCCTGCAGCAGTTCTGCGCCGCTGCAATCGGCCATCGCTTTGGGCACAAAGTTGCCGATGCGATCGGGAAACAAACCGTAGCCCCAGAACACCTGCACGTCGGCCGGCTGGTTGGCAAAATGCGGCTGGTGCGCCAACACGATAGACATCAGCCAGTTGGAGTCTTTGAACGTCACCAGGCCGCCGGTGCCTGCCTCGTTACCGCTAAAGCGCTGCATCTGATTGAAGAAAACTTCATCCTTCAGCGTCACGGTGAAAGACGCCCAATCTGACTGCGCAATGCAACGGTTGAAAGCGGCGGGATTGCCCAAAGATGGCCGGCCCTCAGAGAGTTTTTCCCACAGGGTCCAGCTTCCGTTGTGGGTCTTTTCAAGTTTGGCCGGAGCCCTGGTCATGGATCCCAGACTGGACGCATCCGTCATGGAACCGTTTTGCACAAAAACCAGATCGCCTTCATCGAGTTGCCGTGTCTCGATCTGTCCCTTGAAAATGCATTGGATCGCGATGACTTCCAGATCACCGTCCACAGATCGGTGCTCGAGATCGGTGACAACGCAGTCGGTCACGAGATGTACCCCCTGCTGCTGCAACCAGTGCGTCAGTGGCAGCACCAGCGAGTCGTATTGATTCAGTACGGTGCGCTTGACGCCTGCGAGGGTCTCAATGCGCGAAAACTCCAGCATGAAACGGTGCAGATAACGCCGGAATTCGACCGCGCTGTGCCAGGGCTGAAAGGCAAACGTTGTTGCCCACATGAACCAGAACTCGGTCTGAAAAAATGCGGGTGAAAGGTGGTCGGTAATGCAACTTCTGCCCAGTGAAAACTCCTCGGCGTTGACCAGCTTGAGCAATTCCAGGCGGTCGTGCATCGAAAAACCCATGGAGGCAACAGGCACCTTGGCACGACGGCTATCGACCAGGCGGGCCATCGCGTGGGACACATGCCTTTGGTTGAATTCGACGGTCTCTTCATATACCGTTTGCCCGGGTCGCAGCAGCGACGGGATGGTTTTGAAAAGACCCCAGGTGCATTCATAGTTGTCCGTGGTGAGCATGCGCCCCCCTCGCATCGAATACCCGCGCTCCGGATCACCCGAGGCGTCAAGGCTACCGCCGGGAACGGCGCATGCCTCCAGAATGTGAATGCAGTCCCCGGGCATCGCGCCGTCGCGAATCAGAAATGCGGCTCCTGCCAGGGAACCGATGCCTGCGCCAACAAAATAAGCCTTGCGATTGGAAGTCATGGACCGAACTTAAACGCACTTTGATGGCGTGTCGGTGCGTTGCTGCACCGAATGCCAGCGGCGCACGCCGTTCATCCGGCACACAGGAGCTGGGTGAGCCAACGAACAGACCCCCCGAACACCTGCGCGCAGGCTACGACTTTGTGAAGTCAGAAACCAACACCCCTCAGGAGTACCCAAATGCTTTTCGACAAGTTTTCCGCGCGCTCTTTGCACCTGGCCAACCACATGGTCATGGCCCCGATGACACGCAGCCGCGCCACGCACGACCATGTACCGGATGCACCCATGGCGACCTACTATGGTCAGCGTGCAACCGCCGGCCTGATCATCACTGAAGGCACATCACCCAGCGCAAACGGTCTGGGTTATCCGCGTATTCCCGGCCTGTTTGACGCCAAACAGATGCATGCCTGGAAGACCGTCACGCACGCCGTGCATGAGAAGGGCGGCAAGATTTTTGTCCAGCTCATGCATTGCGGACGCGTGGCCAACGTTGCCAATTTGCCTGCTGGCGCCGAAGTGCTAGGTCCTGCCAGCGTGGTATGTCCGGGCGAGATGTACACCGACAGCCGTGGCATGCAGCCCCACAGCGCGCCGCGTGCCATGACGCTGCACGACATCGCAAAGGCAAAGGACGAATATGTACACAGCGCCAAGCTGGCGATACAGGCTGGATTTGATGGCATCGAGCTGCATGGTGCCAACGGCTACCTGATCGAGCAGTTCCTGAACCCGGTCATCAATACGCGCGACGACATTTACGGTGGCAGCATCGAAGGGCGCAACCGCCTGGCGCTGGAAGTTGCCAGCGCCTGTGCCGATGCGATTGGTAGTGACAAAGTGGGCATGCGCCTGTCCCCATACGGGGTTTTCAACGGCACGGGCGATTTCCCCGATTTGCGCAAACAGTTTCTCGACCTGGTGCATGGTTTGTCCGAGCTGGACCTCCTGTACCTGCACCACGTGGACCATTCCGCAATGGGTGCACCGACAGTACCGGCGGACTTCACACTTGCCTTGCGTGAGGCCTTCAGCGGCACGTTCATTCTTTGCGGCGGCTTTGACCACAAGCGAGCAGAACAGGCCCTGCTCGACAAGCTGGGCGATCTGATCGCATTCGGTCGCCCGTTCCTGGCCAATCCGGACCTCGTGGCACGCACGGCCAAGGACGCGCCACTCAATGCTGCGGACATGTCCACCTTTTACACACCAGGTGCCAAGGGCTATACGGACTATCCCGCAATGCCCACCCGTGCAGCGGTGCCAGCATGAAAGCACTGGTTTACCTGGGCCCGGACCGCAAGTCTCTGCAGGAACGCCCCAAACCGGTGATCGCGTCGCCCACGGATGCCATCGTCAGGGTGACGCGCACCACGATCTGTGGCACGGACCTGCACATCCTCAAAGGGGATGTGCCTACCTGCACGCCCGGCCGCATTTTGGGCCATGAGGGCGTGGGCATCGTGGATGCAGTGGGGTCGGCTGTGACGGCTTTCAAGGTGGGAGACGCGGTGCTGATCTCCTGCGTCAGCGCCTGCGGCAAATGCGCCAACTGCCGGCGCCAGATGTACTCCCATTGCGACACCGGCGGCTGGATTCTGGGCAACAGCATCGACGGCACACAGGCCGAATTTGTGCGCATCCCGCACGCCGACATGAGCCTGTATGCGATTCCCGCCGGTGCCGACGAAGAGGCCCTGGTGATGCTGAGCGACATTCTCCCCACAGCGCTGGAGTGTGGCGTACTCAACGGCCGCGTGCAGCCTGGCAGCACGGTCGCGATTGTGGGCTCGGGCCCGATTGGTCTGGCGGCGCTGATAACAGCCCAGTTCTACTCGCCGGCCCAAATCATCATGATCGACCTCAATGACGCCCGCCTGGCCGTCGCCACGAAGTTTGGCGCCACCGCCATCGTCAACAGCGGCGATGGCAAGGCCGCGGATGCGGTCATGAAGCTGACCGCGGGGCTCGGCGTCGATAC
>CAIOLZ010000358.1 GCA_903859265.1 uncultured beta proteobacterium | reverse complement strand
TCACACCGGCCACTTCCTGCCCGAAGCGAACGCAGCGGGTGCAATGGATACAGCGACTCATCTCTTCCATCGAGATCAGTGGGCCCACATCTTTGTGGAATACAACCCGTTTTTCCTCTTCGTAGCGGGAGCTTGATCCGCCATAACCCACAGCAATATCCTGCAGCTGGCATTCCCCACCCTGATCGCAAATCGGGCAATCCAGAGGGTGGTTAATCAGCAAAAATTCCATCACCGACTTTTGCGCCTTGACAGCCTTATCGCTCTTGGTACGAACAATCATGCCCTGCGTCACCGGCGTGGCACAGGCAGGCATGGGTTTGGGCATCTTTTCCACGTCCACCAAACACATGCGGCAGTTGGCCGCAATGCTGAGCTTCTTGTGGTAGCAAAAGTGCGGAATATAGGTACCCGCCTTTTCGGCAGCATGCATCACCATACTGCCCTCAGCGATTTCAACCTTCTTGCCGTCGAGTTCAATTTCAATCATTGCATTGCTCGCTCAAACGTAGGCAGGGACCATGCAGGTCTTGTGCGCAATATGGTGCTCGAATTCGTGCCGGAAATGCTTGATCATGGCGCGCACCGGCATGGCAGCTGCGTCTCCCAAAGCACAAATCGTTCGGCCCATGATGTTTTCAGCAACGTTGTCCAGCAACGCCATATCGCTGTCCTTGCCGTGGCCGGTTTCTATCCGGTCCACCATGCGAGACAACCAACCCGTGCCTTCGCGGCAAGGGGTGCACTGGCCGCAGGACTCATGCATGTAAAAGTAGCTCAGTCGCTGCAAGGCTTTGACCATGCAACGCGTGTCGTCCATCACAATCACCGCACCAGAACCCAGCATCGAACCCGCTTTGGCAATCGAGTCGTAATCCATGGTGCAGTCCATCATGATGGACGCGGGCAGCACCGGAGACGAGGAGCCACCGGGGATAACAGCCTTCAAGGTGCGACCACCGCGCACACCCCCTGCGAGTTCAAGGAGTTTGGAAAACGGCGTTCCCATTGGAATTTCATAGTTACCAGGCAACTCGACGTCACCACTGATGGAATAGATTTTGGTGCCACCGTTGTTGGGCTTGCCGCATTCCAGATAAGCCTGCCCGCCGTTGCGAATAATCCAGGGAACGGCGGCGAAGGTTTCGGTATTGTTAATCGTGGTCGGCTTGCCGTAGAGACCGAAACTGGCGGGAAACGGCGGCTTGAATCGCGGTTGCCCTTTTTTTCCTTCTAGGGATTCCAGCAAGGCTGTTTCTTCACCACAAATATAGGCACCAAACCCATGCGCGGCATGCAACTGAAAGCTGAAGTTGCTTCCCAAAATATTGGCGCCCAGAAGTCCCGCCGCACGCGCCTCTTCGATCGCCTCTTCGAAGCGATCGTAGGCCGCGAAAATTTCACCGTGGATATAGTTGTAACCCACACTGATGCCCATCGCATAAGCGGCAATCGCCATGCCTTCAATCACAATGTGCGGGTTGAATTGCAGAATATCCCGGTCCTTGCACGTACCGGGCTCGCCTTCATCGGAATTGCATACCAGATACTTTTGCCCGGGGAACTGGCGCGGCATGAAACTCCATTTCAGTCCGGTCGGGAACCCAGCGCCACCACGGCCACGCAATGCTGATTCTTTGACAGTCGCAATTACCTGATCCTGGGTCAGGCCCTCGCCCCCATCCTTACCAAGCACCTTGCGCAGGGCCGCATAGCCGCCACGGGCTTCGTAGTCCTTCAAAGACCAGTTCGATCCATCAAGACCGGCATAGATTTGCGGATTGATATGGCGACCGTGAAAGCAGGTTTGAACGCCAGTGGACTGAAATTGCGAAAGAATGTTTTGAACACTCATGATTTGCTGACCTCTGCACGCAGACCATCCAACAACTGATCGATCTTTTCTTCGGACATGAAACTGCACATGGCGCGGTCGTTAACCAACATGACCGGCGAATCAGCGCAGGCACCCAGGCACTCGCTTTGCTGTAAGGTAAACAGGCCGTCTGGCGTGGTCTCGCCCATTTTGATGCCCAGCTTGCTCTCGATGTAGTGCAAGGTTCGCTGGCCTTCACGCAACTGGCAAGGCAAATTGGTGCAGACATTGAGCTTGAACTTGGCAACCGGACGCTGGTTGTACATGTTGTAAAACGTGGTGACTTCGTGCACCGCGATAGGTGCCATGCCCAGATAGTCTGCTACCAGACGTTCGCTGTCAGCGCCCACAAAGCCTTGCTCCTGCTGAACGATGGCCAGGCAGGCCATCACCGCCGACTGTTTTTGATCGGCCGGGTACTTCGCAACTTCTTTGTCAAAGCGCGCTTTCGTAGCGTCAGAGATCATCGGTCAATCTCCCCAAAAACAATATCCATGGTGCCAATAATCGATACCGCGTCGGCAATCATGTGCCCACGGGCCATCTCGTTGAGTGCCGCAAGATGGGCAAACCCGGGCGGACGAATCTTCAGTCGGTAAGGCTTGTTGGCGCCATCGCTCACGATGTAAATGCCGAATTCCCCCTTGGGATGCTCCACCGCGGCATACGCTTCGCCCTCCGGTACACGAAAGCCTTCGGTAAACAGCTTGAAATGGTGAATCAGCTCTTCCATGTTCGTCTTCATGGACTCGCGCGATGGGGCCGCCACCTTGTGGTTGTCCGTGATGACGGGACCGGGATTGGCTTTGAGCCAATCCACGCACTGCGCAATGATGCGGTTGGATTGCTTCATCTCTTCCATTCGCACCAGATAGCGGTCATAAACATCCCCCGTTTTTCCTACCGGGATATCGAAGTCGAGTCGGTCATAAACGTCGTAGGGTTGCTTCTTGCGCAAATCCCAGGCGATGCCCGAACCTCGCAGCATGGGGCCGGTGAAGCCCATATTGAGCGCACGCTCGGGGGTCACGATGCCGATGTTCACGGTGCGCTGTTTCCAGATACGGTTCTCTGTCAACAGCGTGTGGTACTCGTCCAAACAGGCGGGGAAGCGCTGCGCGAAATCACCAATGAAATCGAGCAATGAACCCTGCCGGTTCTTGTTCAACTCGGCGATACCCTTC
>CAIOLZ010000357.1 GCA_903859265.1 uncultured beta proteobacterium | reverse complement strand
GTACTTGGCAGTGGTCACGCGGCTGATGGTGGATTCGTGCAAGCCGAGTTCATCGGCAATTTCCCGCAACACCAGCGGTCGCATCGCCAATTCACCATGGGTGAAAAAGCTTTTCTGGCGCTCCACAATCGCCGTGCTCACGCGAAGGATGGTGTCAAAGCGCTGCTGAATGTTTTTGATAAACCAGCGTGCCTCTTGCAGGCGCTGCTGCAAAGCCGCGTGGCTGGCAGCGTCTTTGCCGCCGCGGTGGTTGCGCAGGACATTGGCGTAAATATCATGCACCTTGAGTCGCGGCATGACCTCAGGATTGAGCACCACACGAAATTTGGGCTGTGCCGTTTTTGGGTTGCTGGTCACCGCAGACACCAGCACATCGGGCACCACGATATTGCGTTCCACATCGACAAATCGCCGCCCGGGTTTGGGCTCCAGTCGCCCGATGCGCGCAATCGCCAGTCGCACCAATTCGTCGCTGCCGATGCCGAGTTGCACCATGCGTTTGATGTCGCGCCTGGCCAGCATGTCCAAAGGTCCCGCGCAGATGCGCAACGCGACCTCGAGCACTTCGCGCCCCGCATCACCCTCCGGCAAGTCCTGCTGCAAGGCGGCAATTTGCAGTTGCAGGCATTCGCCCAAATTGCGGGCACCCACCCCAACCGGCTCCAGACTTTGCAGCAAGCCCAGCGCGACCCTGAAGTGGTGCAACAAATCGGGCAATGCGTCCATGTCACCGGACGCCAGGGTAAGCGCGAGGCTTTCCAGATCATCCTCCAGATAGCCGTCGTCATTGAGCGACTCGACCAGAAAGCGCAATGCAGCAGCGGTCTGCGGGTCCATGCGCAGGCGCAATGCCTGGCGGTGCAAAAATGACTGCAAGCCCTCCTGGGTGCGCGCGAGTTCACTGGCGTCCGTGTCGTCCTCGTTGTTGAGGTTATTGCTGCGCGCTTTGGCGTCCACCCCCCACTCGGTATCGTCGGCAGCCATCTCGTGGGTTCCATCGCCGTCCCAATCGCTGGCTTCCTCAGACCCCAAGGGGGCGACCTCGTCATCGCTGCCATTCGTGGCAGTCGAGGTTGAGAAATCGTTGCCCGTTGCGCCCGGATGTTCGAACTCGCTGTCCGGGTTACCCACCGGCGCATCGGATTGCTGCAAACCAAACTCCTCGCGCTGCGCACTGTCGTCGCTGAGCTCGAGGAACGGATTTTCGTCGAGCATCTGCTCAACCTCCTGACTGAGCTCCAGCGTCGAGAGTTGCAACAGGCGAATCGATTGCTGCAATTGCGGCGTCAGGGCCAGATGCAGCGACGCCCTGAGTGCGAGACCTTGCTTCATGGCCGCAACCTACATCTTGAAATGTTCACCGAGATACACCCGCCGCACCTCGGCGTTATTGACGATATCGGTCGGCGTTCCCTGCGCCAGCACCCGGCCTTCGCTGATGATGTAGGCATGGTCGCAGATGCCCAGCGTCTCGCGCACGTTGTGGTCGGTAATCAGCACCCCGATGCCGCGCGCCTTCAGGAAGTTGATGATGCGCTGAATCTCGATCACAGCGATCGGGTCGATGCCTGCGAACGGCTCGTCCAGCAATATAAAACGCGGGTTGGTGGCCAGAGCCCTTGCAATTTCAACCCGGCGACGCTCCCCACCGGACAAAGCGAGCGCCGGCGACTCGCGCAAATGCTCCACCCGAAGATCCTGCAGCAAGGCCGTGAGGCGCGCCTCAATCACGGCGCCCTGCAAGGGCGTTCCGGTCTCATCGCGCTGCAGCTCCAGCACCGCCCGCACGTTGTCTTCGACGTTGAGTTTTCGAAAAATCGAGGCCTCCTGGGGCAAGTAGCCCAAGCCCAGCCGTGCGCGGCGGTGAATCGGCATGTGCTCCACCGATTGCCCGTCAATGGCGATTTCACCGGCACTGGAGCGCACCAGGCCGACGATCATGTAAAACGAAGTGGTTTTACCGGCGCCGTTGGGCCCGAGCAAACCAACCACTTCACCGGTGCGCACAGACAGCGACACGTCTTTAACCACCTGACGCTTGCCATACGACTTTTGCAGATGCAAGGCCTCAAGCCTGCCTGACACCAACTCTGTCACTTCGCGGCCCCATCCGCCGGATCGGCTTTGGGCGTCAGCATGGCACGCACGCGCCCGCCGGTCGGGGCTCCGACCTGCCCCGCAGCGGCATTGCCATCCACGCTGAACATGTCAGTCAGGTTTTCATAGACGATAACGGCACCGGTAACCTCATCGCCGAGCTTGGTACCCCGGTAACGCCGCAACTGGGCCCTTTTGGTAAACGTGACCGTGTCGGCCTTGCCGTCGTAATAAATGGTTTCGCCTTCACCCTCTATGAATTCGTCCAGCGCTTCGCGCTTCTGACGAAAAAAGGCGCGCTTGTCTGGCGAACCGGTGACCAATCCGTATTGGTAACCGTCGGCATCCTGGCGCACCTCAATTTGCGCACCCCGAATGACGATGGTGCCCTTGGTCAGCACGACCCGCCCGGTAAAGATGCTTACCTGGTTCAGGTCGTCATAACGCAGCGTGTCCGACTCGATATTCATCGGCTTGGCGCGATCTGCTTTTTCTGCAGACGCGGTTGTGAACCCGCCGGCCAGACCAGCGGCCACCAGGACGGAAATCAGTGTGTTTTTCATAAAGGCACGAAACTTGCTAAATAGCGCTCGAACCATTGTAGCCAGCGCTTGGCATGGTTTGTGCCTCTGTCAGAGGCGATTGCCCGATTTTTAGCTGTCGGCGTTGATCTGTTGGATCAATTCCTGCAGCACGGTCTCTGCCTCTGCGTTGTCAACCTGACAGGTTCCGGCATTGTCGTGTCCACCGCCACCATAGGTGAGCATCAGCATGCCGATAGCCACCTTCGATGAACGGTTGGTAATGGACTTGCCCACCGCAAACACCGTGTTTTGCTTTTGCACACCCCAGAGGACGTGAATCGAGATGTTGGTGTCCGGGAAAAGCGCATAAATCATGAAACGGTTTACGGCGTAAATCGTTTCTTCGTTGCGCAGATCGAGCACCGCCACATTGCCATGCACCGTGGTGCAGCGCTGCAACTGCTCTTTTGCCTTTGCTGCGTGGTCAAAGTACAGGTCAACCCGCTCCACCACATCCGGTAATTTCAGGATGTCATCAATTCCGTGGGTGCGGCAGTAGTCGATCAAATCCATCATCAGCTGGTAATTGCTGACCCGGAATTCACGGAAGCGGCCCAGACCGGTGCGCGAATCCATCAGGTAGTTCAACAGCACCCAGCCCTCGGGGTTGAGAATTTCCTCACGGCTGAACTGCGCCGAATCACCCTTATCCACCGCTTCCATCATCGCGTCAAAGCGGGTGCCAAACTGTTTCGCCCCGCCATAGTGGTCAAACACCACGCGCGCTGCCGAGGGTGCATTGGGGTCGATCACATGGTTGAATTTGACCTCGTTGCGAATGGTCTCCGAGGCGTGGTGGTCAAATGAGAGATGCACACCCGGCACATACGGCAGATTGGTGGTGATATCGTTTTCGGTCACCTGGATTTTGCCGTCCTGCATGTCCTTGGGGTGTACGAACTTGATGTCATCAATGAGGTCCAAATCCTTGAGCAGCACGGCGCACACGAGACCATCAAAGTCGCTGCGGGTAATCAGTCTGTACTTGGATTCCGACATGGCGCTCGCCCCTCTTGATAAATTAAGTGCCGCGATTCTAGATGCTTACAAAGACTTCGTTAAGGTCGCTTGCGTGTGCTATTTGCCACTGCGCACATAGCCGGCAAGCATTTCCACGACTTGCATGGCGCGCTCCATGCTCTTGGTCATGGAGCCATCGGTATAAAACCGGCCGGCCACTCCCAGGGCTGGCACGCCTTCAACTTTGTAGATGTTTTGCAGTTGCACTGCCTTGGTAGCCTTGGACGCGACGCTGAAAGAGTTGTATTGCTCCATGAACTTGGCACGGTCCACGCCCTGCGCGGCAACCCAGTCACCAATCAACTCGCCCTTCACCAGTTCGCGCTTCTCCACATGAATGGCGGCAAACACTTTCGCATGCAACTTGTCGATCAGTCCCATGGCTTCCAGCGCGAAGAAAAGCCGCTGCTGCGGAACAAAATCATCGCGGAAAGCAACCGGTGAGCGGCGAAACGCAATGTCTTTGGGCAGCTTCTTGACCCAGGCTTCCAGTGCCGGCTCAAAGGCGTTGCAGTGCGGGCAGCTGTACCAGAAAAACTCCACGACCTCGATCTTGCCGGCCGGAGCGTCCACCGGGGCGCGCGGATCAACGACCTGGTAGTCGGCTCCGGCTTCGATCTTTTGGGCCTGCGCAGGAGCCATCCACAAGCCAGTTGCGGCTGCGCCAGCGCTCACCACATGGTTAAATTCACGACGTTTCATAGCGACTTCTTTCTCGAAAAATTAGCGCTGCACGCGCACCAAAGCAGTTTCCAAACCGGACTTGTCGAGCTTTTCCTTGTTGCGCTCGCCGTCCTCCTTGGTATCAAAGGGGCCAACCCGAACCCGGTACACAGTGCGACCGGATTGCTCCCGTTCGGAAACTTTGCTTTCAATGCCAGCCAGAGAGAGTTTGGCGCGCTGTGCCTGCGCGTCGTCCATCGTGCGGTAGGCGCCGAGCTGCACAAAATACTGGAAAGCATCCTCGCCGGTACCAGCTTTGGCCTTGGCAAGGTCACCCAGAGGGTCGGCGGACACAGCCGGCTTGGCTTCCGCTTTCTTGTCGTCGGCCTTGGCCGCGGGAGCGGGAGCGGGAGCAGGTGGTTTGGCAACGGCGGCGGGCGCTGCCGGTGCCGCAGGCGGTGTTGGTGCGACTGCCGGCGCCGGCGCGGAGGCGTCGGGCGCAGGGTCCGCTGCCTTCACCGGATTTTTTCCGTACAGCGGTGCATTGGGATCCCAATCCTTGTTCTTTTTAGCCTCGGCTGCGTCCTGTTCGGCATTGCGGGTCTGTCCCCTGTTCAGGAACGGCACCGGTACTTTGGTGACATATACCGCCACAGCCAATGCGCTGGCCAGACCGACGATCACCCCAATAATGAACCCGATGAAGGTTCCTCCGCGCTGATGCTTCATGCCTTGTGTCCGTGTTGATTACATTTTTTGCGGGGCGCTCACGCCCAGCACAGCCAGGCCATTGTGCAATACCTGCGCAGTTGCTGCCACTAGCGCCAGGCGCGCCAGTTTGACGGTTTCGTCGTCCACCAGAATGCGTTCGGCATCGTAATAGCTGTGGTAACTCGCGGCCAGCTCACGCAGATAAAACGTGACGTCGTGGGGCGCAAAATCCGCAGCAGCGGCGCTCAGCATCTCGGGATACTTGGCCAAAAGCAACATGAGCGCCTGCGCTTGTGGACTGTCCAGGGGGCTTAAATCCACCTGCGCCAGCCGCGCCCTATCACCGCCCCAAGCTGCCAGGACGGAACAAATGCGCGCATGGGCGTATTGCACGTAATACACAGGGTTGTCGTTGTTTTTGGCCACCGCCAGATCCACGTCAAAGGTGTATTCGGTATCCGGTTTGCGCGACAGCAGGAAAAAGCGCACCGCGTCCTTGCTGGTCCACTCAATCAGGTCACGCAAGGTCACATAGCTGCCGGCTCGCTTGGAGATCTTGACTTCTTCTCCGCCCCGGACAACCCGCACCATGGTGTGCAAAACGTAGTCGGGATACCCTTGCGGGATGCCGACGTTGCAGGCCTGCAACCCGGCCCGGACCCGCGCAATCGTGCCATGGTGATCGGTGCCCTGAATGTTGATGACTTTGCCGAAACCGCGTTCCCATTTGGCGATGTGGTAGGCCACGTCCGGCACAAAGTAGGTGTAGGGGGATTCTCCGCTGGCCGCATCGGTGGTTGCGGCGGACTTGCGCATGACACGGTCTTTGTCGTCGCCATAGTCGGTGGATTTGAGCCACAGCGCGCCATCTTTTTCATAGGTCTTGCCAGCCGCCTGCATACGCTTGACCGCGTCGTCCACTTTGCCGCTGGAATAAAGACTGCTTTCGAGATAGTAGTTGTCGAACTTGACGGCGAAAGCCTGCAAATCGAGGTCTTGCTCATGGCGCAGATAGGCCACTGCGAATTGCCGGATGCCTTCGCGGTCGTCAATATCGCCGCTGGCAGTGAAGCTTCGGTCGTCGGAACGCACCGTTTTGCCAGCGAGAAAGTCCGCCGCAATGTCGGCGATGTATTCGCCGTTGTAAAACGCTTTGCTGGCAGGGTTGTCAGGGTCAGTCGGCCAGCAATCGTCGCCCGGTTTGAAGCCTTGCGCACGCAAGCGGGTGCTTGACGCCAGGGTGGCGATTTGCACGCCAGCATCGTTGTAATAAAACTCACGGTACACCTGCCAGCCTTGGGTCTGGTACAGGTTGCAAATCGCGTCGCCAAGCGCCGCTTGGCGGCCGTGGCCAACGTGCAAAGGTCCTGTGGGGTTGGCCGAAACAAACTCGACCAGAACGCGTTTTCCGTTGTCGCCCTTGCTGCCAAAGAGGTCTGCCCGCTGCAACACTTCCCGCACGACCTCTTGCTTGGCGGCGGGTTTGAGTCGAATATTGATAAACCCAGGTCCGGCAATTTCCACCGCGTCCACCCAGCGCACAAAAGCGGCCTGGGCCACCATCAGTTCGCGCAGGTTTTCAGCCAGTTGGCGAGGATTGATTTTGAGCGGCTTGGCCAATTGCATGGCCGCTGTGGTGGCCAGATCACCGTGGGCAGCCATTTTGGGCGATTCAAAAACTGCTTTGGCCCCAGCGCCCGCCGACAGTGTTTCCAGGCTGGCGGCCAGTGCCGCCAAGAGTTCAGTTTTTACAGAAAGCATCGCGGGATTTTACGGGGCGATGCGCAAACGGCTTTCGTGGAAGAATGTTGGCCCCGCTCAGTAATTCAAACCGGAGTAACTTCTATGGCATTACGCATCAACGACCTCGTCCCCAATTTCACCGCTGAAACCGATCAGGGAACCATTACTTTCCATGACTGGATCGGCTCGCATTGGGCGATTCTGTTCTCTCACCCCAAGGACTTCACGCCGGTGTGCACCACCGAATTTGGTGCCGTCGCACAACTCGCTGACGAGTGGGCCAAGCGCGGCACCAAGGTCATCGGCGTGTCGGTCGATGGCGTCGCAGCGCACACCAAATGGAAAGGCGACATTGAGGCCGTAGGCGGCGCCAAGGCGGGCTTTCCGATCATTGCCGATGAGGGCCTGGCAGTGTCCAAGGCATTCGACATGCTGCCTGCCGAGGCCTACCTGCCGGATGGCCGCACGCCTGCAGACACCGCGACGGTGCGCTCGGTGTTCATCATCGGTCCGGACAAAAAACTCAAGCTCTCCATGACCTACCCGATGTCAGTGGGCCGCAACTTTGCCGAAGTCTTGCGCGCGCTCGATGCCTTGCAACTGACTTTCAACGTGCCGCTGGCTACACCGGCCAACTGGACGGTCGGGCAGGACGTGGTGGTGGCGCTTTCACTGAATGATGAGCAAGCCCGCGAAAAATACGGCGCACTCGATATCAAGTTGCCGTATTTGCGGCTCGCCAAAGCGCCCAAGTAATCGGACAGCGCGCCCTAGCGAACCATTGCTGCGATTCCGGCGAACAGGCTCAATCCGATCCAATGGTTCAGGCGAAACGCCTTGAAGCAACCGTCGCGGCTGCGCGAACGGATCAAAAAACCGTGCCAGACAACCTGGGCCAATGCCACCGCCATAGTGACTAACCAGATTGGCTGGCGCGCCGGGGTATAGACGACCCAGGACCAGATCGCCAGGTTGGCTGCGTAAAACGCCAGAATCGCCGCAACGTCAAAGCGCCCGAGGGTAATGGCCGAGGTTTTCATGCCGATGCGCAGATCGTCATCGCGGTCCACCATGGCGTATTCGGTGTCATAGGCCAGCACCCAAAACAAATTCGCCAGCAGCAAAACCCAGGCTTGCAGCGGCACGGATTCCTGCACTGCCGCGTAGGCCATTGGAATGCCGAAGCTAAATGCCACACCCAGCACAGCCTGTGGCATGGACACATAGCGTTTAGCGTAAGGGTAGGCCAGCGCAATCACCAGAGCCGCGAATGACCACGCCACCGCGGTCGCATTGGTGGTGAGCACCAATCCAAAAGCCAGGACCGCCAGCACCGCACCAAAGACCAGCGCCTGACGTACCGACAAGGCGCCCCGCGTGACCGGGCGCTGGGCGGTGCGCTTGACGTGTTTGTCGAACTCGCGGTCGGCCACGTCGTTGACGCAGCAACCCGCGCTGCGCATCAGGATGGTGCCTAGCGTGAAAACAGTCACCAAATGCCAGCCCGGAAAGCCGCCAGCCGCCAGCCAAAGCGCCGCAAGCGTGGGCCACAACAACAAAAGCCAACCGGCAGGACGGTTCCAGCGAATCAGGTCCAGATACAGCGCGATGCGGGCTTTCATGAAAGTCGCTCAACCCCTTCGAGCGCACAACCATAAATCGCGTTACGCAACGCGGCAATGGCCTCATAGCGGGTGAAACTGCGCCGCCACGCCAGCACCACGCGGCGCGTAGGTGGCGATGTTTTGGCGCCGTCCTGTACCGGCAGGTAGCGCACGAAGTTGTCGTCATCGGCCTTTTGCGTTCCAAATGCCGAGCGCGGCACGCTCAAACGGGGCACCAGCGTAATGCCCATGCCGGCAGCCACCATGTGTTTGATGGTCTCCAGCGAGGACCCCTCAAAACTCTTGCGGATGCCCTCGGCGTCACTCGAAAATCGTGCGAATTCCGGACAAACTTCGAGCACGTGGTCGCGAAAGCAATGGCCGTTGCCCAGTAGCAGCATGGTCTCCCGTTTGAGCGCATCGGTGGTCACGCTTTTGAGCTTGGCAAGGGGATGGGTGACCGGCACCGCCGCAAAGAAAGGTTCGTCATAAAGCGGCGCAATGGCCAGCCCCGTGTCCGGAAATGGCTCGGCCAGAATGGCGCAATCGATTTCCCCGGTACGCAGCATTTCCAGCAGCTTGACGGTGAAGTTTTCCTGCAGGATCAAGGGCATTTGCGGCGAGTGGGTGATGACCTGCCGGACCAGTTCCGGCAGCAGGTAGGGCGCGATGGTGTAAATCACGCCCAGTTTGAGCGGCCCGGCCAACGGGTCTTTGCCACGCTTGGCGATGTCTTTGATATTGGCCGCCTGCTCCAGCACACTTTGCGCCTGGCGCACAATTTCTTCGCCCAAGGGGGTTACCGTCACTTCGTTGGCGCTGCGCTCAAACAGTTTGACGTCGAGCTCTTCTTCGAGCTTTTTGACGGCGACAGACAGCGTCGGCTGGGACACAAAACAGGCTTCTGCGGCTTTGCCGAAATGGCGTTCGCGCGCCACGGCAACGATGTATTTGAGTTCGGTCAGGGTCATGGGCGTATTGTCGTGTCAGGTCCGCAGGCATTCACGCCTTGAGGAATTCAGCCTTGCTGCCCAGCCAGCGCTGCACGTGTTTGTGCGCGAGGTGGGGATAGCGGTCCAGCAACATCGGCGCCTCCTTGCGGGCCCAGTCCAGCAAGGCCTGATCGGTGGCCAGATCGGCAAACCGCAGCATGGCATCTCCACTTTGTCGGGCTCCCAGGAATTCGCCGGGGCCACGAATCTCAAGGTCCCTGCGTGCGATCTCGAATCCGTCATTGGTTTCGGCCATCGCTTTGAGCCGCTCGCGGGCCGCTTCGCCCAGGCGCGGACCATCGCCCGTCGAATACAAAAGCACACAGGCTGATGCCGCCGCACCCCGCCCCACGCGCCCGCGCAGCTGGTGCAACTGCGACAGGCCAAAGCGTTCGGCGTGCTCAATCACCATCAGCGACGCGTTGGGCACGTCCACGCCGACCTCAATCACCGTCGTGCTCACCAGCACCGCAACATGGCCCGCAATAAACGCACCCATCACTGCCTTTTTGTCCTCCGGGAGCATGCGCGAATGCAGCAGACCAATCAGCACCGGTTGGCCATCCGCGCGGGTGGTTCCCGCCAGCGCCTGCGACAAATCTGCATGGGTCTGCGTGGCATTGGTCAAGTCCAGCGCCTCGCTTTCCTCGATCAGCGGGCAGACCCAATAGATCTGCCGACCTTGCGCAATTTGGCCGCGCACCCGCTCGATGACTTCATCGCGCCGCGATTCATTGACCAGCTTGGTGACGATGGGCGTGCGACCAGGAGGCAACTCATCGAGTGTGGAGACGTCCAGGTCGGCGTAGTAGCTCATCGCCAGGGTGCGCGGAATGGGCGTGGCGGTCATCATCAGCAAATGCGGCTCGATGTCGGCGCTACCGGTTTTGCCGCGCAGCGCCAGCCGTTGGGCCACGCCAAAGCGGTGCTGCTCGTCAATGATGGCCAGCGCCAGTTGCTTGAATTGCACCTTGTCCTGAATCACGGCGTGCGTTCCCACCACCAGCTTGGCTTCGCCACTGGCAAT
>CAIOLZ010000356.1 GCA_903859265.1 uncultured beta proteobacterium | reverse complement strand
GGGCGATCCGCGATTATTTCAACCATGACATCGGCGACATCCTGATCGACACCGACGATGTGTACGAACAGGCGCAGCAATTCATGGCGCATGTCATGCCCGAGCACGCGGCACGCGTAAAACGCTACCGTGACGACGCGCCGTTGTTCTCGCGTTTCCAGATTGAGCACCAGATCGAATCGGCCTACGCCCGCACCGTACAACTGCCCTCGGGCGGCGCCATTGTGATTGACCACACCGAAGCGCTGGTATCGGTGGACGTCAACTCCGCGCGCGCCATCAAGGGCGGCGACATCGAAGAAACCGCCACCCGCACCAACCTGGAAGCCGCCGACGAAGTGGCCCGCCAGATGCGTCTGCGTGACTTGGGCGGTCTGATCGTGATCGACTTCATCGATATGGAAGAGTCGCGCAACCGCCGCGAAGTGGAAAACCGCTTGCGCGACGCATTGCGCCAGGATCGCGCCCGCGTCCAGTTTGGCACGATCAGCAAGTTTGGTCTGATGGAAATGAGCCGACAGCGCCTGCGCCCGGCCTTGTCCGAAGGTGCGTCGATCCCCTGCCCGCGATGTGGCGGTTCTGGTCATATCCGCGATACCGAATCCAGTGCGCTGCAAATTTTGCGCATCATTCAAGAGGAGTCTCTCAAAGACAACACGGCCTCAGTGCTGTGCCAGGTGCCAGTTGATGTAGCGTCCTTTTTGTTAAACGAGAAGCGCACCGAGATTGCCAAAATCGAACTCAAGCAACGCATCAATGTGTTGATGGTGCCCAATAAAACGCTGGAGACGCCGAACTACAAACTCGAACGCCTCAAGCACGATGATCCCCGCCTCGACCACATCGAAGCCAGCTACAAAATGGCCGACGACATGGAAGAAGCCACCGGCGTCACCCGCCGATCGCAAGAGCCCACCAACAAGCAAACCCCCATCATCAAAGGCGTATTGCCCGATGCACCCGCGCCTATTGCTGCGCCCAGGCCGGAAGCGCCCAAAGCTGCACCCGCAAACGCAGTGCCCGTGGCTGCTGTGAAAGCACCGGTGGCGGTGGCTCCTGCGAGTGCCGGTTTCTTTGGCTGGATCAAGAGCCTTTTCATTGGCGAAGCTGCTGCGCCCGTCGCTCCGGTACCGGCGGCCAAACCCGTGGACCGCTTGGACGAAAAACGCGAACCGCGCGGTGGTCAGGGCGGCCGCGATGGCAGTCGCAATGGCGGGCGTGGCAACAGCCGCAACGAAGCTCGTGGCCCACGCAACGAAGAGCGCCCGGAAGGGCGCGTCGAGGGCCGCGCTGAAGGACGCAATGAGGAACGTGACGCCCGTGGTAGCCGCGGTGGCCGAGGCGGTCGTGGTGGTCGAGGTGGCGGCAACAGTGTGAACGCCACCAACGGGGCCAATGGAGCCGTTGGCGTCGATGCCAATCTGGCTGGCGCCACCAGCGGCGCAGTCGAAACTGTGGCGGCAGGCACCAACCGGGAAGCCCGTCCAGACCGTGGCACGCGCGGCGAACGAGGTGATCGCAGCGAGCGCGAGCGCAACGGCCGCTCCAGCAATGACACCCGTGACGCCCGCAATGCTGAGCGCGAGACGGCGCGTGGCAATTTGGATGCTCTTGCGGAAGGCGATGCCGACGCTGGCCGTTCCGACGTCACGCAAAATTCCGAGGGGCAGGACAATCGCGAAGGACGCGAGGGTCGTGAGGGCCGCACAGGACGCGCGCGCAATGGTCGCCGCAATGAGCGTGGCCCCCGCAATGAAACCAATGGTTCCGCGGATGCCGACCAACAAATCCAGCCGGTCACCAATAACGAAGATCGCTTGGCGCCCACCGCTGAAGGGGACCAAGCCCCCGAGCAGCGTGGCAACGAACCACGCGAAAAACGTTCGCGTGACCGCTACGGTCGCGACCGCGGTGCGCGTGGTGAGCGTGCTGAACGCGGTGACCGCATTGAGAGTACAGAGTCCGGTAATGTTCAGGCTGACCAGCCGATGCAAAACTCTGCCGCAACGGCTTTAGAGTTTCCTCAAACTGAAGGCGTCCAGGGTCAGCCCGGCAATGCGCTGGCAAACGTTGCCGTCGCTGCTGCTACGCCAGCACAGCCTCCAAGTTCCGCACCAGCGGTCAACTCCAGCGCTCCCCTGCAGACGGTGCCGGAAATGCCCAAAGTGACTGCTTATGCACTGCCAATCGACGACTTGCAGCAAGTAGCCTCCAGCTCCGGTTTGCAATGGGTCAATTCTGACCCCGCGCGCATTGCCGCAGTTCGGGCAGCCATTGCGGCTGAACCCGTGATAGCGCATGTGCCGCGTCAGCGACCCGCGGCTGTGGTGACCGACGAAGGCCCGCTCATCCTGGTAGAAACCAAGCGCGATTTACGCAACATGGTGTTGCCCTTCGAAGAGAACAGCGCCAGCTAAGCGGCATAGCGGCCTGTGCGCGCAGCCGCTATCCCTTAAAACAGGTCCACCGCACCGATGTTGGGATGGTCTTCAAAAACGCCATTACGCACCAAATCGGCATGACTGAAGACCTTGTTGCCACCTTGCTGCCGTGCGTAATCGACTGCACGCTCTGATCGCTCCAACGCAGTACTCGGCGAGTCATCCGGAGAGACCCGGGTGAACCCGCCACAGGCGGTTGCGTGCCCAACCTGTGGAAAATTAAACTTCTCCATGTTGGCTCTGAAGCGCTCAAATGCAGCGAGCACCAGCGCTTCTTCAGGGCAGTGCATCAGCACCGCAAATTGCTCACCTCCCAGTCGGTAAATGCGATCGTAGGTCCTGAACGTATTGTTCAGAATCCGGGCTACCAGCAGCAATACTTCTTCTGCAATCAGGTGGCCGCTTTTTTCACTCAAAGCGTTGTAGGCAT
Organism: uncultured beta proteobacterium; assembly: GCA_903859265.1. Classification (GTDB taxonomy): domain Bacteria; phylum Pseudomonadota; class Gammaproteobacteria; order Burkholderiales; family Burkholderiaceae_C; genus Allorhodoferax. The sequence continues at coordinate 1,255 of CAIOLZ010000356.1, read as the reverse complement.
CTACCGTGACCGTTCCCAGCCAGTAGTTGGGTGGCACACGGTGTCGGCGCTCCTGCCCCGGAACCACGACTGTGTCAGCAAGCTGGTTCACACCGCGCTCGCCGTGATCCATTTCTTCAAGCACTGCGCTGTAAAAAGTATCGTCCAGCGCCTTGCGGTTCAACAGGCCGGTCAGGCCATCGCGGTCGCTGTAGGCGAGCAGGTTGTACATATTGCGAAACACCTGCAGCAGTTGCCCGACCACGTCCAGTTGCTCCTCGGTGAGGGCTTGGGGCGAGTGAATTTCGAGCACCCCTTCTTCCACCGTGCGCGTGCCGTCAAACAAAGGCAAATAAGTGATGCGCGGGCCGGCGTCACCGGCCCAGGCTATCACCACTGCAGCGCGGGTCTGAACGCATTGCATCCGGTCTTTGAAGTCCTCCACCACCGGCAGCGCCTGAAAATCCACCCGCAGCGGATCAACCACTTTGCCGCCGCCCCGCGCATCCAGGGTGGTGACTTCCAGCCATCGGTTGATGCCTTCCTCACTGACGACTTTTGCGATGACCACGCGCTGCAGGGGCAACAGCTCAATCAACGCCTTTGACAGTGTCAATTCAAGCAAATTGCGGTCCCGGTGATCGGTTAACTTGATGAGGTGTTCGTTGAGTGTCGGCATCCAAACATCATAGTGCGCGTGTCCCTGTTCGTCACGGGGAATGTCCCTCGAAGGGCGGCCGTGGGCGCTTTGCCGGTCAGAGCCGGGCAGCTTCTGTCAACGCCTGCCGGAAGGCATGGCTGGCCGCGTCATCATCGTGTCTTTGCTCGGCGATCGCGCCCAGTGCGCGCCAGGCATCACGCTTCAACGCCGGGTCTTGCAGCATCGACACCGACTGTTTGAGCAATTGTTGCGCTTTCCCCCACAAATTCAGGCGTACACAGACCATACCCGCCAGATATTGCAAAACCGCGTCGCGCGGATTGGCCATTTGCGCAGCTTCAATACGGGTCAGCCATTGCGTGTCGGGCGCCTCACCTTCGGCACCAAAACCGGCCTCAAGAATGCGCACCAGACGCACCTTTTGGGAAATCGCAAAGGTATCGCCCCGGCCTACCATCGCATCCCACACCGGCAACAGCCATTGCCGCGATAACGCGGGCTGACCACCCAAAGTGAGCAGCCGCTGTGCCGCCTCCATTGCTACATCGGGGTTCAGGCGTTCGGCAACGTCGAGTCGTTCCCACGCATCCTGAAGCTGTACCGCATCATGCGACG
>CAIOLZ010000355.1 GCA_903859265.1 uncultured beta proteobacterium | reverse complement strand
TGGGCCATCATGATGTCGCTGAGAACCGTGCTTTGATCGGATGCAAATTTGGCGGTGCTTTGCGCAAATTTGCCACAGGTCAGCATCAGCCCGCGCGCCTGTTCAACGGTCATCGTTGGCGAAGCGGCCATTTTGGCCAGCGATTTGTTCAGTTCCTCACCGCGGCTCGACAGGTCATCGCAAGCGGGCTTGGCAACCTCGACCAACGTCAGGACCTTGTTGGCGGCATCTTCAGTCATCTTGCCGACATAGGCGAGCCGATCGCGTGCATTCGGGATTTCCTGGACGATTTCATGCAGCTGATTCCCCCCCAAAGCCGTCAGCGCTTCATGCATTTCCCGCGTGATGGCGCCCAGGCGCGCAAAAGCTTCCTCTTTGCTCAGTGATGAAGACATCGTTGTAACCCGTCCAATGTTTTTTGTGCGCAGCCAGTTTACCGGTACTTCTCAGATGTCCTCAAGCAATTGGTAGGGCAGTGGCAATAAATCGAGCGGCGCACCCGATTCACTTTGAAGGCGCAGGGCACCGCCGCTGGCGGCCCCCACCTGCAATGCCGCAATGGCCTCAAAGCCGCCATGGGGAGCCGGCGCAGACTGCACAATCAGCCCGACCGGTTGGCTCGCATCTCCCGCCGCAAACACTTCCTGCCCCGCTTGCATGGCAACTTGCGCGTGCACCAGGTAGGCGCGACGCTTTAGGGTACCTCGAAACTGGCTGCGTGCCACGACCTCCTGGCCGGGGTAGCAGCCTTTCTTGAAACTCACACCGCCCACCGACTCGTAGTTCAGCATTTGCGGCACAAATGCATCGACCACGGGCTGCGATACGGTAGCAATGCCACTGGCGACTTCACCCCAATCCCAGACCGCCGCGGGCAGCGGCGCTCCAGCTGGAGCGGATTCGCCGGCCGGCACAACCCACAACTCACGCGCGATTCCACCCGCAGGATAAAGCGAAATAATAGTGGTGCTGCCGTCGCGCAAGAGCTGCCAGGCAGGCAAAGCCGGTCCGTCCTGAGTGTCGCGACCCCGAACCGCATGGCCGGCGACGCCGAACAGGGTGAATTCGGCGCTGGCGTCGGAAAGCGTTGCTTTGGCGCGCATCACGAACATGCTCAGGCGCTTGAGCGTTGCCTGCAGCACATCCAGACTGCAAACCAGCAGAATCTCGGTATCCGTGTTTTTGAAACCAATGAAGCTGGCTTGCACCCGGCCTTTTGCGGAACAAAACGCGGCAAGGCGCGCCTGATGGGTGTCCAACAATGCAAAGTCCTGCGTCAACTGGCTGTGGACGAATTTGGCGGCGTCGGCGCCCGCCACGCGAATGATCCCCAAATGGGTCAGTTGGGCGACGCCGGAAAGGATTTGAATGGTTTCTTGCATAGGCTCAATTATCATTGCGCCGTCAAATTTCTAAGGATGCAGGGTTGTGCGCTTGGTGAAGATTTTTGTGGTGGCACTGGTCCTTGCATTTGGCGCAACCGCTTACTACTGGCTCAGCCAACCGCTGGAATTTGCGGGCGAGGTGGCTGATTTGTCGATTGAGCCCGGTACCAGCGTGAAAGACATTGCCCAGCAGGTCCGGCAAGCGGGCGTTCAAATCAATCCCGAATGGCTCTATTGGTGGTTCCGCCTGTCTGGCAAATCACGGCTCATCAAAGCCGGCAGCTATGAACTCGATCACAGTACGACACCCCTGTCGCTGCTGAACAAGCTGGTGCGGGGGGATGAGAGTTTTCGCGCCATCACTATTGTTGAGGGCTGGAATTTTAGGCAGTTGCGGGAGGCCCTTCGCAAGGCGGATCAGCTCAAGCCCACGACCCTTTCAATGTCGCCCGATGACATCATGCAAGCCCTTGGCCGCGCAGGCACAAGCGCCGAGGGCCATTTTTTTCCTGACACGTACAACTACGCCAAAGGTTCCACTGATCTTGCGGTGCTGGCGCGCGCAGCCAAGGCGATGGACAAAAAGCTCGACCAGGCCTGGGCCACCAGAAACAGCGCCGCGTGTCTGCAGTCACCCGAGCAGGCGCTGATATTGGCGAGCATTGTGGAAAAAGAAACCGGGCGTCCGTCGGACCGCCCCATGATCTCCGCAGTGTTCAACAACCGCTTGCGGCTGGGCATGCGGCTTCAGACCGATCCCACCGTGATTTACGGCATGGGTGAAAGCTATGTTGGCAGCTTGCACAAAATGGACCTCGCCACCGACACACCGTGGAACACCTATACCCGCGTGGGCCTGCCGCCGACGCCAATTGCCATGCCGGGCAAGGCGGCATTGCTGGCAGCAGTGCAACCTGCCGTTTCAAAAGCGCTGTATTTCGTCGCGCGTGGCGACGGCACCAGCGTGTTCAGCGCCACGCTGGAAGAGCACAATCGTGCAGTCAACAAATACCAGCGTGGCCAGTGAGCCGGGCGACGTGAAAAGGCATCGAATGCGTGGAACGTTTATCAGTTTTGAAGGCATCGACGGCGCGGGAAAGTCAACCCACATCCAGCGCTTGGCGCAAGCTTTTCGGGACAAGGGCAGGGGAGTCACGCTGACGCGTGAGCCGGGCGGGACGCCGCTTGCGGAAAAATTGCGCCTGTTGGTGCTAGACGATGCCATGGACGCCATGACCGAGGCGCTGCTGGTTTTTGCCGCCCGGCGCGACCACCTGACGCGGGTTATCGCGCCCGCCCTGGAACGGGGCGATGTCGTGCTGTGCGACCGCTTTACCGATGCCACTTTTGCCTACCAAGGCGGCGGGCGAAGCTTTGACTGGCAGGTTCTGGCAACGCTTGAACAATGGGTGCAGGGGCAAAGTCAGCAGGGTGTGCTGCAACCGGAACTGACGTTGTGGTTTGACCTTGCGCCGGCGGTTGCGGCGAAGCGCTTGGCGGGG
>CAIOLZ010000354.1 GCA_903859265.1 uncultured beta proteobacterium | reverse complement strand
GTCAATCGTGAGCGTGGTGTTGACCGGTGTCGAGCGGGTGATGGCTGGAGTGATCGGCGTTGCACTGATGCTGACTGTAGCCGCGGCAGAGGTACCGCCCAAACCGGTGGCGGTATAGGTAAAGCTGTCGGATCCGTGGTAGAGCGCCGTCGGCGTGTAGGTCACTATGGTGCCAGTAATGCTTGCAGTGCCGTGCGAGGGTTGCGTGGCGATGGCCGCACTGGAGTACACACCACTGATGGAGGTGCTCAGGTCAATTTGGGTGGAACCGCTGGCAGCGGCGGTTACCGACTTTGCGCTTGCAACCGGTGCACCAGGATTCTGAATGGTGACAGACACCGTGGCACTGGCGGAGGTACCGCCTGCATTGGTTGCGGTGTAGGTGAAGCTGGCCGCGCCCGTCAGCCCGCTGGTGGGTGTGAATGTGATGCTGGTCGGCGCACTTGCTCCCACCGGCACCGCCGTCCCTCCTGTTGCTGTCGGAGTCGCAACGCTGATCACCGTGGCACCCATGGGACCTATGGAACTTGCCAGGTTGATCACGGTAGCCGTGTTGTACGCCACATTGGCGGTCGTGGGCGCCACGGTGGGCGCTGGCGGATTGACCGTCACCGTTACGGTTGCGCTGGTGGACGTGCCCACTGCACTGGTCGCGGTGTAGGTAAAGGTATCTGTGCCGAAAAAGCCGGTAGTCGGCGTGTACAAGACGGAGGTTGCGCCGCTGGCAGATGCCGTTCCATGCGCGGGCGATGTTGGCGTGACCGATGTAACCGTTGCGCTCGATGATATGGACGAGGACAGATCAATCGTCAGTGGCGTGTTGTAGGTCGCCGTGGCCGATTTGGCCGCCACGGTGGGTACTGCAGTCACACTCAGATAGATTGTTGCGGTATTGGAAGTACCGCCGGGTCCGGCTTTGGTGTAGGTGATGGTGGTTGCACCTGTCGTTCCGTTCGGTGTGTAGGTAATCACGTTGCCCGATACCCCCGACGTGCCGGCACTGGGATTGGTCAGCGATGCGTTTACGGCGTAGGTTGTGCCAGCGCTGTTTGCCACAACGCCGGATATCTTGCCAAGCGCCACCAGGTCGAAAGTCGTTGGCGCAGCCGCTGAAACGACGATGGGTGTTCCAGAGCTTCCGATGTCTGCCACGACCGGCGCAGGGGGTGGGTTGACCGAAACGTGAACCGTCTGGGACGCACTGACGCCGCAGGCCGTGGGGCCTTGAGCCAGATACCCGATAGTGACAGTCGGGTTATAGACCGTTGCACTGGATGCATAGCTGATCGTGTTGGCGTTTACGGCCGCGGCTACGCCGTTTGCAGGTGCGGCATTGATCGAGACGCCGGACACGTTGACAGTGCCCAGCGTGATGTTCTGAGGACTGGTGCTGTAACTCAGCGTGGGAGCGGGGTCTGGCGTGGTTAGCGTGGGTGCGGAAACAGTAATGTTGATATAGCGATTGGATGTTTGCGCATAACCGGTTCCATAGACCGTGAGTTGCTCGCCGGTGCAACTGTTTGCGGTATGTGTGTACGTCAGCGCTGTGGTGCCAGAGCCGGCTAATGTTCCGTAGCTGGTGGTTGCACTGGCGTAGCCATAGCCCGTAATGACCGCGTTTGCCGCGTCATTGGGATCGTTGGGAACCACTCCGGGCACAGTCAGCGCGTTGTTGGAGGAATGGTACGCAACAATTTTTGTGGTTGTATCGCCGCTACCCAGCACCTGAGCTATGTAGGTTGCCATGTCGGCAAGATTGGTTCCGGTTCCCAGAAATCCCGCCACACCCATTCCGTGTCGCGTATTGGCCGAGGTAATTACAGAGGTAGCACCTGCGCCGTTGAATTGGGCTCCCGCAGGACCCGGACTTGCATGGCAACCCACGCAGTTTGCCGACCAAGTGGCAGCGTCAGCGCCTGCCGACGCCAAGCCCGGAAACAAGGCCATCGTTGCTGCCAGCGCCGCCAGCAAGGCGCATCGGCCGATGCATGACGTAGCCCATTCCAAGCGCGCACCCATGCCCTGCATTCCCTGATTGACGTTTTTGTAATTCATCTTGTGCGCCAGAGTGCCGACCCTGGCTTGATTTGCCACACCCGGCCGAGAATGTAAACAAATATGTCAGGCTTGAACAGGGGACTTGCATCCGGGGCTGGACTGGTTTTTGAGGGCTTAACCTACTGCCTTCAGATCCGGCCGCCGCCAGACCGATAATCCGGGTTGCAAAATCAACATAGTTGTTTACTGACATTGGCGGACGTTTTGACTTTTAATGATGTAGGCCGTTCACTGCTGTTGGCAAGCAACATTACCGTGCGGCGCGGTAATGAGACTTTGTTCAAGCCTCTGACCTTTAATATGCAGAGTGGGGAAATGGTCTGGTTGCGCGGGCCCAACGGCAGCGGCAAGACCAGCCTTATGCGCGTGATTGCAGGTTTGGCCGAGCCAGACTCCGGTACATTGCGTTGGCCCGCGCTGGACGCTTCGTCGGGCCGGGAGAATGCTTTGAAACCTCTGGTGTACCTGGGACACCACAACGGTTTGAAAGATGACCTCACGGCGTTGGAATCGCTGCAATTTCTTGCCGACCTTCACGGACGGGACGGTTCCGTGTCGGCTTGCGGTGCCGCTATGCGCCGTCTGGGCATTTATCACCGCAGGCATTTGCCCGTGCGAACGCTCTCACAGGGCCAGCGCAAACGGGTGGCGCTGGCCAGGCTCGCCCTGGAAACACAGGCATCCCTTTGGGTGCTCGATGAGCCCTTCGACGCGCTGGATGATGCCGGCATTGCCACTGTCGGCACGTTGCTCAAAGAGCATGCGGTGCGCGGTGGTTCGGTTTTATTGACCAGCCACATCGTTGTGGCCATTGATGGTTTGCAGAGCCGGGAAATGACGCTTGAAAAGGGCTTTCCACGCGGGGCGGCGACGTAATGGGCACGTCAGGATTCTTGGTGGTGGTGCGACGTGACTTGCTGCTGGCCAGCCGCAGGCCGGTGGATGCACTCTTGCCGGTCGTTTTTTTTCTGCTGGCGGCCAGTTTGTTCCCGCTGGGTGTGGGCCCCGAGACGCAGGTACTACGCCAGATTGCGCCTGGCATCGTGTGGGTCTGCGCTTTGCTGTCGGCCATGCTGTCGCTGGGGTCCATGTACGGTGGCGACTATGCTGACGGTTCGCTGGAGCAAATGCTCATAGCACCCCAAAGCACTGTTTTGCTGGCCGTGGCGAAAGGTTTCGCACATTGGTCCATGACCGGCTTGCCCCTGTTGCTGGTCGCGCCGTTGATGGGCTTGCTGTTTGACATGCATGCTGATGCCATTGTTGCGTTGATATCCGGGTTGCTGCTGGGCACGCCGGTGTTGAGTTTGATCGGAGGCGTGGGTGCTGCACTGACGCTGGGTTTGCGAAACGGCGCCGTACTGATTTTGTTGCTGGTCTTGCCCCTGTGCATTCCTGTGCTGATTTTTGGGGCCGGCGCAGTGGCCGCGGTGGACGCTGGCATACAGCCATACGGACATTTCTATTTATTGGCTGCTTTGCTGCTGCTCACTTTATTGGGCGCGCCCTTGGCCACTGCGGCTGCGTTGAAAATCTCTGTATGAAAAATCTGCCTCGCTTTTTTACCTTTGCTTCTCCATCGCGCTTTTACCGCGCGGCCGGCTGGGCCATTCCCTGGATCTACGCAGTCGCTGTGCTGGTGTCGCTGGCGGGCCTTTATCTGGGCTTTTTTGTGGCGCCGGTGGATGCCACGCAGGGCAATTCCTACCGCATTATTTTTATTCACGTCCCTGCCGCCTGGATGTCGATGGTGCTGTACCTGGTGATGGCGTTTTGGGCGGCTATCGGGTGGGCGTTTAACGCGCGTCTGGCGAGCATGGTGGCCCGTTCGCTGGCGCCCACCGGTGCGGCGTTCACTTTTCTGGCCCTTTGGACCGGCGCTTTCTGGGGCAAGCCCACCTGGGGAGCTTGGTGGGTCTGGGACGCGCGGTTGACTTCGGAGTTGATACTGCTTTTTCTCTATCTGGGATACATGGCCCTGGTCGAAGCGATTGATGACACCCGGCGCGCTGACCAGGCGGGGGCCTTGCTGGCGGTGATCGGTGCCGTTAACGTTCCCATCATTTACTTTTCGGTGCGCTGGTGGAATACCTTGCACCAGGGGGCAACCATCAGCATGACGGCGGCTCCCAAAATGGCCAACACCATGTTGCTGTCCATGTTGTTGATGACAATTGCGTTCTGGGCCTATGCGTTTGCCGTAGTCTTCATGCGAACGCGCGCGCTGGTGCTTGAGCGGGAGCGTGACAACGAGTGGGTGCGGGCCTTGGGTGCCAACAATGGGAGCGCGGCATGAACTGGAACAGTGCGAGCGAGTTTTTTGCGATGGGTGGCTATGGCCTGTATGTCTGGGGTGCCTACGGCGTTACTGCCGCATGGATGCTGGCGGAGCCATGGCTGGTGCGCCGGCGCCACGCGCGGGCTCTGCGGGACGTTTTGGAAAGAGAAGAATCGTATGAATAAATGGAAGCCGCGCCACAAGCGAATTGCCATTGCGG
>CAIOLZ010000353.1 GCA_903859265.1 uncultured beta proteobacterium | reverse complement strand
GGATCAATCATGAGCAGCCGGACATCGCGCGCCTCGGCCTTGTAGAGCAGGCTCAAAATCATGGCGTTAATGCCCACCGACTTGCCCGAGCCCGTGGTACCGGCAACCAGCACGTGCGGCATTTTTGCCAGGTCCGCCACAACCGGGTTACCCACGATGTCTTTGCCCAGGCCCATGGTCAGCATGGACTTGGCTTCGTTGTAAACCTGCGAACCCAAAATTTCGGAGAGTTTGATGCTTTGGCGCTTGGCATTGGGCAGCTCCAGCGCCATGTAGTTTTTACCCGGGATGGTCTCGACCACCCGGATGGACACAAGACTCAAACTGCGGGCCAAATCCTTGGCCAGCCCGACGATTTGCGATCCCTTGACGCCGGTGGCAGGTTCGATTTCGTAACGGGTAATGACCGGACCGGGCTGGGCCAATACCACCCGCACCTCCACACCAAAATCCTTGAGGCGCTTTTCAATCATCCGGCTGGTCATTTCCAGCGTTTCGCTCGCCACCGTCTCCTGCTTCAGAAGTGCGCCGTCCAACAGCGCAACCTGGGGCAATTTGCTGTCCGGCATTTCGCTGAACAGGGGCTTTTGCCGCTCTTTTGCAACGCGAACGCTTTGCGGGACTTCGGCCTGAATACTTGGCTCAATGATGATGGGCTGGGGGTGGTGAACTTCGATTTCTTCCCGTTCCTCGAACACCACTTCCTCGCGCTCCCGCATGGCTTGCTGGCCCATTTCCATATCCTGGGCAAGCTCGCGCTTTTCACGCTGGGTTTCAACAAAGGAATAAACCCAGGCGCCCAGATGCTCCGCCCATTGCAGCCATGAAAAACGGAACACCAGGGCGCAGCCCAACACCGCCAAGGCGATCGCCACCAGCCCCGAGCCGGCAAAACCCAGCCATTTCATGCTGATCGGACCCAGCCAGTAGCCCATCGCCCCCCCGCTGTGACCGGGCAAAAAATGCTCGAAGCGATACAGCCGCGTCCACTCCAGCGTGGTGCTCGCATAGATCAGCATGGCCAAACCGAGCCAGAACAAAAACCGGCTGTCGCGCCGCACATGCGCTGTGTTGGCAGGTGGGCCCTGCCAGACCTCGCCGCGAACCCGCTGGACCAGCTCCGAAAACCACCAGCGCGCACAGACAGCCACACACCACCAGACCGAATAACCCAGCAAAAAATAGCTCAGGTCCGCGATCCAGGCGCCAAGCCGACCTGCCCGGTTGAGCGTGGCAAAGCCCGCGCCGGAGGTGGACCATGCGGCATCCTGCGGGGAATAGGTGAGCAAAGCCAGCAACCAGATGGACAGGCCGATAAAGCCAGCCACCAGTGCTATTTCGCCGGCAAAACGCGAAAAGCCGGACGACTCGGGAGCGCGCGTCTGGCCGGAAGATTGAAGGGTGTGCAGCGAATACGTCATGAAAAAACCAGTGCCTTCAAGCTTACCCCATGCTCAGCGCGGGACGGCGCGCCTCTCCCGCACCAGCAAGGAGCCGTTGGGTAGGGTTTCTATGAAGCCCTGCTCTTCCAGATCTTTCATGACCCTGCTCACCATTTCACGTGATGCACCCACCATTTTGGCGATGTCCTGGCGGGAAACTTTTTCCCTGATCAGCCGCGTCTCTCCGGTGCTGGGTTCCGCCGATTCCAGCAAGACATCCGCGACACGGGTGAACACGCCGGTCAATGCCAGGGAGCCGATTTTCCGGTCCGCACTGCGCAAGCGCTGCACCAATCCGCGCATCACGGCCATCGCCATCGTCGTATTTTCCACCAGACATTGCAGGAAGTTCTCGCGCCCGAGAATCAGCACGTCTGTCACTATCTCGGCCGACGCACTTGCCGAATGCTCGGCGCCGTCAATCAAACTCATCTCACCCAAATAGTCTCCCGGGCGCAAGGTAGCAAGAATGACTTCGCGTGATTTGCTGTCGGTCATCAAGACCCGCGCCCGGCCATTCAAAATGATGTACAGGGCATTGGTCTGCCTCCCTTGCTCGACGATGAATTCGCCGCGCTTGTAGCGCTTTTTAATGACGCCAGCAACAAGCGCCTCGCCCTGATCGGACGTCAGGTGCGCAAACATTGGCACTCTGCGAATCAAATCCAGGTTGGTCAACATTGACATTTTCGACGCTCCAATGGGACAGACTCCAGCTTCTTACAATCAAAGTCACAAACTGTACACGCCTCTGCGCATTTCATTCACGAAGGAATCCATGTCCACCAACAAACATGCCAAGGTTTTGATACTTGGCTCCGGGCCCGCAGGGTACACGGCAGCGGTCTATGCGGCACGCGCCAACCTCAATCCTTTGCTCATCACCGGTATGGCGCAAGGCGGCCAACTGATGACAACCACCGATGTGGACAATTGGCCCGCTGACGTCAACGGTGTGCAGGGTCCGGAACTGATGCAGCGTTTTCTGGAGCACGCCGAGCGGTTCAAAACGGAAATCGTGTTTGACCACATCAACGCCGTGGACCTGAGCAAACGTCCCTTTGTCCTTCAAGGTGACACCGGTCAATTCACCTGCGACTCGCTGATTGTGGCGACTGGCGCATCGGCCAAATACCTCGGACTCCCTTCGGAGACCGCGTTCATGGGACGCGGCGTGTCCGGATGCGCCACGTGCGATGGTTTTTTCTACCGGGGAGAAGTTTGCTGCGTTGTTGGCGGCGGCAATACCGCGGTGGAAGAAGCCCTTTATCTGTCCAATATTGCGCGCAAGGTGTATCTGGTGCACCGCCGCGATAAATTCAAGGCCGAAGCCATCCTGATTGACAAACTGATGGACAAAGTAGCGGCCGGAAACATAGAACTCAAAACCTTCAAAACACTGGACGAAGTGCTGGGCGACAGCACCGGCGTCACCGGCATACGGCTGAAAAGCACGACCGATGGAAGCACCGAGGACCTCATGCTCAAAGGCTGCTTTATCGCCATCGGACACGCTCCCAACACCGATATTTTCAGCGGTCAACTCGATATGGCAGGCGGCTATCTGACTACCAGGGGAGGCTTGCAAGGCTTTGCGACCATGACCAGCGTGCCGGGCGTATTCGCGGCGGGTGATGTCGCCGACCACGTGTACCGCCAGGCCATCACCAGCGCCGGCACCGGATGCATGGCCGCCCTCGACGCGCAACGCTTCCTGGAGCAGCAATCCTGATTCCAATATTGGCTGCTATAATATTAGGCTTTGCTGGTAACGGCAAACGGGTTACCGCCACCCATTGATTGGCGAGGTGAGGTTGCAGCGAGGTCCGGGATGCCTGAAAAGCAGGCCATCAGGGTCGTGAGTTGCAACCGTATTAAAAACTTTCGGAGTGTCCTCATGGCACGCGTATGCGAAGTAACGGGTAAAGGCCCGATGGTCGGGAACAATGTGTCCCACGCCAACAATAAAACCAAGCGCCGGTTCTTGCCGAACCTGCAGTACCGCCGTTTCTGGGTCGAGACCGAAAATCGCTGGGTTCGCCTGCGTATTTCCAATGCCGGTCTGCGTCTGATCGACAAAAACGGTATTGATTCAGTGCTCGCAGACTTGCGCGCACGTGGCCAAGCTTAAGGAGTAGCACCATGGCAACCAAAGGCGGACGCGAAAAAATCAAGCTTGAATCCACAGCTGGGACGGGGCACTTTTACACCACCAGCAAAAACAAAAAAACCATGCCCGAGAAAATGCTGATCAAGAAATTTGATCCCAAGGCTCGCAAGCATGTTGACTACAAGGAAATGAAACTGAAGTAATTCGGTTTTATTCAGCCAGAAAAAGCCCGGCCTGCCCGGGCTTTTTTACGCCCACAAAAAAGCCCGCTTCAAGCGGGCTTTTTGCTGTGCACGAAGCGTTTTCAAACGTGCGCGGCACGCAACTTGAGCGAAAACTCACGCAAGGCTGCGATGCCACTTTCTTCGGCGCGCCGGCACCAGCTTTGCAACTCCAGCGTCAACTGGTCACGCGACACGCTGGTGTTCAGCCACAGTTGCCGAAGCTCTTCACGCATGGTGACCATTTTGTCCAGAACCGGTGAGACCGCACGGGCCTTCGCGAGTTCAGTAATGGCTGATGCCGGAACTTTTTCATTGTCACGATGCATCCAGCGCTTGGCCGCCTTGATGACGGCAGCGTCGGCACTGCGCGCCTTCATGGAAGCGAACTCTTCGCGCGCTGCCTGGCGGATTCCGTGGGCATAAGTCGCCATGATTTCATAGCGATTTGCAATCAGCGCCTCCAGTGTCTTTTCATCCGCAACGGGGCGAATGTCACCGTAAGCGGCTTTTGGAGGGGTTTTCTTGACCTTGGCCAACCCGACCATCTGCATCAGACTGATGTACATCCAACCGATGTCAAACTCGTAAGGCTTGACCGACAACTTGGCCGAAGTCGGATAGGTGTGGTGGTTGTTGTGCAACTCCTCGCCCGCAATCAGGATGCCCCATGGCGAAATGTTGGTGCTGGCGTCAGGCGCTTCAAAATTGCGGTAGCCCCAGTAGTGGGCAGCGCCGTTGATAATGCCCGCCGCCATGATGGGGGTCCAGGCCATCTGCACCGCCCAGACCGCCAAACCTGCAGCGCCAAACAGGGTCAGGTCCACAATCATCATCAAACCAACGCCCTGCCATGAGTAGCGGGAATAAAGGTTGCGTTCAAGCCAGTCGTCCGGCGTGCCATGACCGAAACGCGCCATGGTTTCCTTGTTTTTGGATTCAGCACGGTACAACTCGGCGCCTTGAAGCAGCACGGTTTTGATTCCATAGATGTGAGGGCTGTGCGGATCATCGGCCTGTTCGCATTTGGCGTGGTGCTTGCGGTGAATGGACGCCCACTCCTTGGTCACCTGGCCTGTGGTCAGCCACAACCACAGACGAAAGAAATGCGATGCAATCGGGTGGAGGTCCAACGCTCGGTGAGCCTGATGGCGGTGCAAAAACACCGTCACGCTGATCATCGTGATGTGCGTCATCGCCAAAGTGAACAAAACAATTTGCCACCAAGACAAATGCCACGCTCCATGCGCCAGCCAGTCAATCGCAGCGTTTAGTAGAGCCCAATCAGATAAAAACATAGGTTTGCCAGTCTCTCAACGAGTAGTAAGTTTATGGGTGCCCGTCCTGCAGCATGCGGGCACATGCGGATCCGATTTTAAGTGTGCAGGCCCACTTTGACCAGAAAAATCTCAGTAAATGCAAAAAACATTAACTTACGTCAAAAAATCACTTCTTTTGCCAAACTGCTGCGAAAAAACCATCAGTTGCATGCAAATGGGGCCAAAGTCTTAAATATAAAGTCCCGTTTACGCCACCATTACAAAGGCTTTCTGATTGGGCCACTTTCAGTCCGGTCAGAATGTCGCCGACCGGACGCGCCTCAAAATCGGAATTTGCGGCAGTGAAAGCTTCTGCAATGGCTTCGTTTTCCTGCGGCAACACGCTGCAGGTTGCATACACCAGCCGTCCGCCGGCTTTCACCAAGCGGGACGCACTTTGCAGAATCGCAGCTTGCTTGACGGCCATTTCATCAACCGACTGCTGGTTTTGCCGCCATTTCAAATCTGGATTACGGCGCAAAGTTCCCAAACCGGTGCAGGGGGCGTCCACCAAAACCCGATCAATCTTGCCAGCGAGGCGCTTTACCCGGTCGTCGCGCTCATGCGCAATGGCAGCTGGGTGAACATTGGACAGGCCGCTGCGCGCCATGCGCGGTTTAAAGGAGTCGAGCCGATGCGCGGAGGTGTCGAACGCGTACAGGCGCCCGGTGCTGCGCATGGCCGCACCCAGCGCCAGGGTTTTGCCCCCTGCGCCGGCGCAAAAATCAACCACCATCTCACCGCGCTTGGCATCTACCAGCATCGCCAACAGTTGGGAGCCTTCATCCTGTACTTCGAAATCACCCCGGATAAAAGCGTCCATTTTGTTCAGCGCAGGCTTGCCGGCGATGCGTAAACCCCAGGGCGAATACGGTGTCGCTGCAGCTTTGATGCCCGCTTGCGCAAGTTCCTTTTGGACGTCCGTGCGCTTGGCTTTGAAGTCGTTGACTCGCAGATCCAGCCCTGCACCACGGTTGAGGCTTTCCATCAGGGGCCAAAACCCTGTGCCCACCTGATCCTTGATCGGCTGCACCAGCCACTCAGGCAGATTATGGCGGTGGCGTTCCATCAAATCGTCGGGCTTTACCTTCTCGCACTGGTCCAGCCAATTTTTTTCCTGATCAGTCAATGCGCTGCGTAAAAAGTCGCCTGGTCCGTAAAAGCCCAATATCGCGAGGCGGCGCTCTTTGGGGCCGCTGCCGGAAGGCGCGAGGTGATCAAACAGCTGCTTTTTGCGCAAAACCGTGTAAACCGTTTCCGCCAGCGTGGCGCGCTCGCGCGGACCCAGACCGCGGTTGTCCCGGAAAAACCTGGAGACGATGGCGTCGGCGGGATGGTCAAATTTGAGAGTGAGCCTGACCAATTCGGAGCAGGCGTCCAACAGAGCTTTAGGATGCATAGGCTAGGATTGTCCCATGAGCGCTGAAACCCTCCCCCCTCTGATCGTGACGCCCAGGGGCCTGTACCGCCACTACAAAGGCAAGCTCTATGAGGTACTCGACACCGTTCGGCACAGCGAATCCCTTGAAGCCCTAACCTTGTACCGCGCACTGTATGGGGATAAAGGGCTGTGGGTCCGGCCAGCAGCCATGTTCAACGAATCTCTTGAAATCAACGGAGTAATGACGCCCCGCTTTACCAAAATTGACCCCTGATTTTGGGATGCGGTTGCGCGGCAGCGATTGACCATACCGAATTGCCGTCAGTGGCCCATTTGCTGCAGCAACCCAGCCACTGCACGCGGATAGATCTGGTGTTCTTGCGCCAGGACGCGCTCGGCCAATCGCTCGGGCGTGTCATCGACCAGTACGGGAACCACGGCCTGCGCCAGTATCGGGCCATGGTCCAATTCAGCAGTAACAAGGTGGACCGTGACACCGGCAAATTTGCACCCGGCCTCGATCGCGCGCTGATGGGTATGCAGCCCCGGAAAAGCCGGCAGCAGCGATGGATGGATATTGGTCAGTCTGCCAGCATATTTCGCCGTAAAACCGGGCGTCAGAATCCGCATAAATCCGGCCAATACGACCAAAGCCGGCGAGTCAGGCGTGTCATACCGGTCGATGATGGCTGCCAGCGCTGCGTCGAACGCGTCGCGGGTGTCGAAGGCTGTGTGGTCCAGCACTTCGGTGGCAATGCCATGCTCCTTGGCAAACAGCAGGCCCCTTGCGTTGGACTTGTTGCTGATGACGCAGGCAACCCGTGCCGCGTACTTTGCGCTCCACCGGTCTCGCTCGGCACATCGCACGATGGCTGCCATGTTGGAGCCCGTGCCAGAAATCAGAATCACGATGTTTTTCATGGCCCGCGCATTATGGCTTGGCCGTGCCGCACGCCAGACCCCAAAAAGCACGGTCGTGCTAAATGGTTTGATAATCGGCGGGTGATCAACAAAATGCAGCCTTTTGGAGCGTCGTATGGATTTAACGTTTACGCCGGAAGAACAACAGTTTCGCGAGGAAATTCGTGACTGGGTTGGCGCCAATTTACCCAAAGACATTTCTCAAAAGGTGCACAACGCACTGCACTTGAGCCGCGAGGATATACAGACGTGGGCCAAAATTTTGGGCAAAAAAGGCTGGCTGGGTTACGCCTGGCCCACGGAATTTGGGGGGGCCGGCTGGAATGCGGTGCAGAGGCATCTTTTTGAGGAGGAATGCGCGCTCGCCGGTGCGCCGCGTTTGCTGCCGTTTGGCCCGGTGATGGTGGCACCGGTCATCATGGCCTTTGGTACCGCGGAACAACAACGGCGGTTTTTGCCCGGAATTGCCAGTGGCGAGGTGTGGTGGAGTCAAGGCTACAGCGAGCCCGACTCCGGCTCGGACCTGGCGTCCCTCAAAACCCGGGCAATACGCAGCGGCGCCACCTACCGGGTGACCGGCCAAAAAACCTGGACCACGCTGGGCCAATACGGCGACTGGATTTTTTGCCTGGTACGCACCAGCACCGAAGGCAAGCCACAAACTGGCATCAGCTTTCTGCTGATCGACATGAAGTCCCCCGGCGTCACGGTGCGCCCCATCATCATGCTCGATGGCGGACACGAGGTGAACGAAGTGTTTTTTGATGACGTCGAGGTGCCCGCAGAAAACCTGATTGGCGAAGAAAACAAGGGCTGGACCTACGCCAAATACTTGCTGAGCCACGAGCGCACCAACATCGCAGATGTCAACCGCGCCAAGCGTGAACTTGAACGGCTCAAGCGCATTGCCAAACTCGAAGGCGTGTACGACGACCTCCGGTTCCGGGACGAGATCGCCAAGCTTGAAGTGGACGTGATCGCGCTGGAGATGATGGTGCTGCGCGTCCTGTCGGCACAAAAAACCGGCAAGAGTGCGCTGGATATTGCCGGTTTACTGAAGATTCGCGGCAGCGAAATTCAGCAGCGCTACACCGAACTCATGATGCTGGCAGCCGGGCCATTTTCCCTGCCACTGATTCGCGAGGCGATGGAGGCCGGATGGCAAGGCGATCAGCTTGCCAACGGTGCAGCAGCATTTCCCTTCAGTGCGGCGCACTGCGCGCCTCTGGCCTCGCAGTACTTTAACAACCGCAAAACCACCATTTACGGCGGCAGCAATGAAGTGCAGCGCAACATCGTCGCGCAAACGCTATTGGGCTGACCAACAACCGCTTTTTCAACACGACAAACGCCCCGGAGACAACCATGGATTTCGATTTCTCGGACGACCAAGAGCAACTGCGCGAGGCCGTTCACAAGTGGGTGGGCAAGGCCTACCCTTTCGAGCGCCGTCGCGCGGCCAGCAGCGCCGGTGGATTTGATGCGGCGGCGTGGCATGAACTTGCAGAGTTGGGATTAACCGGGCTGCTTGCGCCAGAGTCGCTGGGCGGTCTGGGTCTGGGACCGGTAGAAGCGATGGTCACGATGGAGGAACTCGGGCGCGGACTCGTGTTGGAGCCGCTGGTGCAGTCCTTGATCACCTCGGCAGTCATCAGCGCCTATGGCACTTCGGAAGTACAGCAGGAATGGGTACCCAAAATCGCGGCTGGCACGGCGCTGATTGTGATGGCCTACCAGGAGCGCACCGCGCGCTACCAAATCGATCATTGCGAGACCAAAGCCGTGCAGGTTCCTGGTGGTTATGTCATCAATGGCGTCAAGAGCCTGGTCGCTGCCGGCGACCACGCCCATGGGTACCTGGTGAACGCACGGGTCAACAGCGTCATGGGATTATTTCTGGTTGAACGCCAGTCCAGCGGCGTGACCACCCGGGGCTACTCCACCCAGGACGGCGCGCGCGCGGCCGAGATGTCCATGAAAAATGCACCTGCCACCCTGGTTTGCGTCAACGGCTTGCCAGCACTGGAACATGCGGTTGACATCGGTATTGCCTGCACCTGTGCCGAAGCGGTCGGTGCCATGGAGCAGACGCTAGCAATCACCTTTGAATATCTGAAAACGCGCAAACAGTTTGGCGTCTCCATCGGCAGCTTTCAAGCCCTGCGTCACCGGGCCGCCGATATGAAAATGCAGCTCGAACTGGCACGTTCCATGAGCTATTACGCGGCGCTCAAACTTAACGCGCCAACCGCGGAGCGCCGCGCGGCAATGGCGCGGGCCAAATACCAGTTGGGCGTCAGCATGCGCTTTGTTGGTCAACAAGCGATCCAGTTGCACGGAGGTATCGGCGTCACCGACGATTACATCGTGAGCCACTATTTCAAAAAACTCACCCAATTGGAAATGACGTTTGGCGACACCCTGCACCAACTGGGCGAAGTGTCGGCGCGCATGCAGGACAGCGCAGGCGTATTCGCCTGACGATCGAGGCAGGTCATTCGATTTCGCGCTGGCGGAAAAAGCTCGCGAACTTCGGCAATCCCTGGGCGGTCCTGTCACGGTAACGGTAGGTCACCAGAGTACCTACCTCTGGAGGGCTGTCGCGTTGCGCATCGGTAAAGCCGCTGCCCAGGGCAAAGCGCTGTCCGTGGGGCGTTTGCACCAGCAAAGCACCCATCTTCCCTTGTAGATGGCCCTTACCGGGGATGTGCGCCAGAACGATGCCATCTTCATCGGGCACCAATTTGAGCTTGCGCAAGGCGTCGCTACGTCCAGATTTCCAGGTGGCCTGCGCGTGGTGCAGCATCAAGCCTTCACCACCTTCCGATACCGTGCGATGCAGCATTTGCGCCAGCGCCTGAGGATCGGCCGCGCGATTTTGTTCAACCGCCACCAGCCATGCCACATTGGCCCTGGCGATTAAGTCCTTAACAGCTGCAGCGCGCTGTTCGAACTTCCCATTGTCAGCAGGAATATCAAACACCATGTAACGCACACCATGCCATTCGTGATCAAGCGGCACCGTTTTGCGCACTGCGCCTGAAAGGCGGTCAAACTGCTGCCGGCCCATCCAGAGTTCGCCGTCCATCGGCGTTTTGGGGAACCCTGCCACAAACCACGCAGGAGCTGCGATCACCCTGCCACTGCGAAAACGCAAAACTTGCCCGTCCCACAAAGCGCGCACACCATCGAGCTTTTCGCTCACCAGATAACCTTGGGGATGCATACCCGCCTGCCAATTTTTGCCAAGCATCACGCCCGGACTGGCAAAATTTTCCGGTGCCATGGCGTTTTGATCGGGTGAACCGCTATCCGCCAGGCCCGGCATCGCAGCGACTCCAAACACCGGAACGCAGGCGCCCGTGATGGCCCAGCTCACGTGGGCCAGTAATTGACGTCTTGAAGAAACCATGGTGTGTCCATCCTTTGTTATCGCTTCGGAAAGCGTGCTTTTTTATGAAGGGAACCTCGCCGAACTTGCCCGGCGAGTGGCATTTGAACAGGGTCGATGCGTCAGTCGAGCAAGCGGGAACTCTTGGGCACATGGGCCATCAGGAATTCCATTTGATCGGCGAGTATGCGGCGATTGCGCAAAATAAAGTCTTCCCACAGGCTGGGGACGTAAGGCGTGTAGAGCAAGGGCATGTTGGCCTGCTCGGGCGTGCGGTGGCTCTTGCGGTGGTTGCAGGGCCTGCAGGCAGTGACCACATTCATCCAGTTGTCAACGCCGTTTTGCGCGAACGGAATGATGTGCTCACGCGTGAGGTCGGATTCGTGGAAATGGCCTCCGCAGTAGGCGCACACATTGCGGTCGCGTATAAAAAGTTTCCCGTTGGTCAATCCCGGGCGCAGTTGAAAGGGATTGATGTTGGGAACGCCCCTGGTGCCGATGATGCTGTTAACCCGGATAATCGATTGCTGGCCCGTGCGTGCGTTGTGACCACCGTGAAACACG
>CAIOLZ010000352.1 GCA_903859265.1 uncultured beta proteobacterium | reverse complement strand
CTGCGCCTGCAGCAGGTGGTGCGGGTTCGTGTCTTGGCGCGCGATGTCAGCATTGCCACCGCAAAGCCGCACAACACCAGCATTCAAAACCTGCTGTCCTGCACCGTGCTGGGGATTACACCCGACGTGCATCCTTCCCAGTGCGTGGTGCGACTTCAGTGCGGTCAGGCCACCGTGCTATCACGGATCACGGCGCGGTCCGCGCACCAATTGGGCCTGCAAGCCGGTCTTGCGGTGTGGGCGCAATTGAAGTCGGTGGCGCTGGTGGAATAGCTCAGTACGGTTGGACCTGCTGCTCGATGGCGCCGAAGATGCTGTTGCCGGCACGGTCCAGCATCTCGATGCGCACACTGTCGCCAAACCTGAGGTAACCGGTCTGCGGCTTGCCGGTTTCAATCGTCTCGTACATGCGCACTTCGGCCAGGCAGCAATAGCCCACACCACCGTTGGCAATCGATGAGCCATGCAGATCTCCCTGCTTGTTGGACACCGTGCCCGAGCCGACGATGGAGCCGGCCACCATTTCACGCGTCTTGCAAACATGGGCCAGAAGTTGCGGGAAGTTGAACACCATGTCGCTGCCGGCGTCGGGTTGGCCGAACAATGCGCCATTGATGTGCACCGTCAGCGGGCGATGCACCTTGCCATCGCGCCAATCGCCACCAAGCTCATCCGGTGTCACCGCCACCGGGCTGAATGCGCTCGCGGGCTTGGACTGCAAAAAGCCAAAACCCTTGGCCAACTCGGCCGGAATCAGATTGCGCAGCGACACGTCGTTGACCAGCATCAGCAGCCGGATGGCCGATGCACATTGCTCCGGGCTGGCCCCCATCTTGATGTCACCTGTGACCACGGCAATTTCAGCCTCGAGGTCAATACCCCAGTCTTCTGACAATGCGTAGATCGGGTCGCGTGGCGCACAGAAGGAATCCGAGCCGCCCTGATACATCAGCGGATCGGTCCAGAATTCGGGGGGCAGCGCAGCACCGCGGGAGCGCCGCACCAGTTCCACATGGTTCACATACGCCGAGCCGTCAGCCCACTGGTAGGCGCGTGGCAATGGCGAGTGGCATTGCAGCGGGTCAAAAGCGAATGCGCCAGCCACTGCGCCGCTGTTGAGCAAGTCGTAAACCTGAACCAATTGCGGAGCACAAGCCTCCCAATCGTCGAGCGCAGCTTGCAGCGTGCGCGCAATATCCGGGACCGCGCGGTACTGCGTCATTGCGCGGTTGACCACGACCAGGGTGCCATCGCGCCCACCACTTTTCAGCGTTGCCAGCTTCATGCTCACTCCCCGGCGTAACTGCCGTCGTGCATCCAGCGGGCGTGCTGCGGAGCCTTTTTGGTAAGCGCCCATTCGTTGAGCATGTCCCATTTGGCTTCGTCGAGCAGTTGGGACATCTTGGGCGTGCCGGTGTTGACCGCCAATTCCAGCCGGTGGCCGCTGGGGTCAAAGAAGTAAATGGACTTGAAGATAGTGTGGTCAGTCGGACCGACCACTTTGATTCCATCGGCTTCCAGCCGGGCTTTGGCCTGCAACAACTCGTCCATGGTCTCCACCTGCAAAGCGAGGTGCTGGGTCCACTCCGGAGTGTTCTCATCACGCCCCATGGGTGGCTTGGTGGGCAGTTCAAAAAATGCGAGCACATTGCCCGCTCCGGCATCCAGAAACACGTGCATGTAGGGGTCGGGCTCTTTGGTGGAAGGGACCTCGTTCTCGGCAATGGCCAGTACAAAGTTCATGTTCAGGTACTTCTGGTACCACTCCACCGTTTGCTTGGCGTCTTTGCAACGGTAGGCGACATGGTGAATTTTGGAAATTTTCATGGAATGCTCCGATCAAAAGAAATTTCAAACCAAGGCGTTGCGGTTGTGCGCGATAAGCCGGTCCAGCAGGGATTCAAACTGCCGCAACTCGGCTTTGTTCAGGCATCCGAAGATTTCGCCATTGCGGCGGTGCACCATGTCCATGGTGCGCTTCCACGCTTTGCGGCCCAGCGGGGTGAGCGACAGCGTGACGCCGCGACCGTCTGACGCGCTGTCCACCTTGCGAACAAGTCCCTGGTCCGCCAGCGACTGTGCAGCCCTGCTGGCCTGCCCCTTGTTCAAATTGGCGTAATGCGCAAGTTCATTGACCGACATGGGTTCGAACGTGCCGACCGCCGTGAGGCAGCGCCCGTCGCTCATGGTCAGCCCGGTATCGGACAGGTAAGACTGCTGGCTCTTGAGATCGGTCACCTTGTGCAACAGGTGCAGGCGGTAGGTGAGGGTTTGATCGAGCCTGGGCTGGGTCATGGCGGTCATTCCAGCTTGATGCCGCTGGCCTTGATGACGGCGCCCCACTTGGCGCGCTCGGACGTGGTGTATTGCACCATCTGGGCAGGACTGCCGGGTATGGCCTCCAGACCCAAAACCTGCAGGCGCGCCTTGACAGTTGTCAAATCCATGGCCGCCAGCAAAGCACTGTTGAGCTTGGCGATCACATCCGCAGGCGTGCCGGCCGGGACCACCAGACCCTGCCAGGCGTAGGCTTCAAAGCCGGGGAGGCCCTGTTCCTGCAAGGTTGGTATTTCATCAAAGTTCTTCACGCGCCTGGGGCTGGCAATTCCGATGGCACGCAGTTTGCCGGTCGATATATAGGGATAGCCGGCGGCGGTATCGACAAACATGAAAGGAACCTGGCCGCCAACCACATCGAGCAGCGCTGGCGCCGCGCCGCGGTAGGGAATATGCGTCAACTCCAGCTTGGCCTGTTGACCGAACAACACGGTGGCCAGATGGTGCGGGCTACCGGCACCCGGGCTGGCATAGTTCGCGCCCTTGTGCTCTCTGGCCCAGGCCAGAAACTCCTTCAAATTGTGCGCGGGAACCTGCGGGTTCACGACCAGAATCAGAGGAAAGCGCGTGGTCAGGCCCACCGGCGCGAGGTCTTTTTCGGCGTTATAGCTAAGCTTGCTATAGAGGAACGGGTTGGCAGCCAGGGTCGCGGTGTCCGCAGTCATCAGCACATAACCGTCGGCCTTGGAATGGGCCACAAAGTCCGCACCGATGTTGGTCGCAGCACCGGGCTTGTTGTTGATGACGATTGCCTGGCCCAAAATCTTGCCCATGCTCTCGGCAAGCACCCGTGCCACCACATCGGTCCCGCCGCCGGCCGGATACGGAACCACCCAATTGATCGTCTTGTCCGGATAGCCCTGGGCCCCGGCAAATCCGCACGCCATTACAGCAACAAGCAAACAGCTTAAAGAACGGAAGAATTTCAACAGCGACATGACTGGCCTCTCGGATGGGTGGTTGCAAGGTAGCAAATGGGGAACCATGACTTTAGTCAAAATAGTTGCGTTCGCAACTAGTAGTTACCCCAATAGTTGCGCATGCAACTTATTGCGGCAACGCAAAGATCGGCAAGTTGTCACAAAAAAGACATATTTGCTTGCGACACTGAAATGGCAACTTTTAAAAAGGAAATCGCCATGTCTCGTTACACCCTAAACAACCTCGCCATCGCCGCGCTCGCCGTCTGCGGTGCACAAGCTGCGCTGGCCCAATCAGACCAGTTGGTGACCGCTGCCAAGGCTGAAGGCCAACTGACCGTCATCGCGCTTCCACGCAGCTGGTGCGGCTACGGTCCCATCATTGACGCTTTCAAGGCCAAGTACGGCATCAAGGTCAATGAATTGAACCCTGACGCTGGCTCGGGCGACGAAGTTGAGGCCATCAAAGCCAACAAGGACAACAAGGGCCCGCAGGCTCCCGACACCATCGACGTCGGCCTGTCGTTTGGCCCCAGCGCCAAAGCGGCCGGACTCATTCAGCCTTACAAGGTATCCACCTGGGCCAGCATTCCAGACAGCACCAAAGACGCTGACGGCTTCTGGTACGGCGACTACTACGGCGTGCTGACACTGCAAGTCAACGCCGATCTGGTGACCAAGCTTCCCCAGGACTGGAGCGATCTGCTCAAGCCTGAATACAAAAACGCAGTGGCTCTGGCGGGTGACCCACGCGCCTCCAACCAGGCAATCCAGGCTGTCTATGCGGCTGGTCTGAGTGCTGCGGGTGGTGACGCCAGCAAGGCGTCCGCAGCCGGCCTGAAGTTTTTCGCTGACCTGAACAAGGCCGGCAATTTTGTGCCCGTGATCGGCAAGGCCGCTTCGCTGGCCCAGGGCACGACACCCATCATCATCAGCTGGGACTACAACGCTCTGGCCGACCGCGACAAGCTCAATGGCAACCCCAAGGTACAAGTGGTAGTGCCAAAAACAGGCGTCGTAGCCGGCGTGTACGTGCAAGCCATCAGCGCCTACGCACCGCACCCCAACGCGGCCAAACTGTGGATGGAATACCTCTACTCGGACGAAGGCCAGCAGGCTCTGCTCAATGGCTATTGCCACCCTATCCGCTTTAACGACATGGTCGCCAAGAACAAGTTCTCCAAAGCTTCGCTGGACAAGTTGCCGCCTGCAGCCGGTTACGCCAAGGCCGCGTTCCCGTCGCTGGACCAGCAAAACGCAGCCAAGGAAGCGATCACCAAGCAATGGGATGCTGTGGTCGGTGCCACCGTCAAGTAAGTCCAACGTCACCTGAACACGCCCAGTGATGCCCTCGCCAGCGGCCGCGCGCAAGCCGGCCAACCTGAACATCCTGGGCGTTGTTCCGTTTGCAATTTTTGCGTTGATGTTCCTGATCCTGCCCACATCAACCTTGATGGTCGGTGCATTTCAGGACGCTAATGGTCATTTCACGCTGGAGAACCTGCGCCAGCTTTTTGACGCCAACGTACGTGATGCGTACTGGATCAGCTTCAAGATCAGCATGGTCTCTTCGATCGGTGGCGGCATACTTGGTTTTATCCTGGCCTGGGCTGCCGTGCTTGGCAAATTGCCAGCCTGGATACGTCCCACCTTGCTGACATTTTCCGGAGTCGCATCGAACTTCGCCGGAGTTCCGCTCGCTTTTGCGTTTTTGTCAACCCTGGGCCGTCTAGGTCTGGTGACCGTGTTGCTGCGAACCTGGTTTGACATCAACATCTATGCCACCGGATTCAGCATTCTGAGCTTTGTCGGCCTGGCCATAACCTACCTGTATTTCCAGATTCCCCTGATGGTGCTGATCGTCACGCCGGCCCTGGAGGGCCTGAAAAAAGAATGGCGCGAAGCCTGCGACTGCCTGGGCGGCACCACGGTTCAATACTGGCGCTATGTGGCTTTGCCGGTATTGTGGCCAAGCATCGTGGGTGCCACGTTGCTGCTGTTTGCCAACGCCTTTGGTGCGGTAGCCACCGCCTATGCGCTGACCGGCAGTGCGCTGAACATCGTGCCCATCATGCTGTATGCCCAGATTCGTGGTGACGTGCTGCACAACCCCAACCTCGGTTACGCCATGGCGCTGGGCATGATCGTCATTACCGGGCTGGCCAACACGGGTTATATGGTGCTGCGCAGCCGCAGCGACAAAAGGCGCGCATGAAACGTGAATCGCGCCTAGGCGCCTGGATTGCCCTGGGGATTGGCACGGCCTACTTCCTGCTGCCGCTGATTGCCACTTTTGAATTCAGCCTGCGCATGCAACGCGGGGTTTACAGTTTCGAAGCCTACCGGGTGGTGTTTACCGACCCGCAGTTTCAAACCACGTTTGGTTACTCCATCGTGATGGCGTTAGCGACCATTCTTTTGGGCATTTTGCTGGTCGTACCCACCGCCTACTGGGTGCATTTACGTTTGCCCAAACTGCGCCCCGTTGTTGAATTCATCACCCTGCTGCCACTCGTGATTCCGGCGATCGTGATCGTGTTTGGCTATCTGCGCATGTACAACAGCAGCGCACTGATTCCTCTGACGGGCAGCGAACGCGCCACGGACTTTTTGCTGATCTGCAGTTACGTCACGCTGTCCCTGCCCTATATGTACCGTTCGGTAGATACCGGCTTGCGCACCATCGATGTTCGCACTCTGACAGAGGCCGCTGAAGTGCTGGGCGCTAACCGGGCCACAATTTTGTTCAGGGTAATTTTTCCCAACCTCACCTCGGCCATTTTGTCGGGCGCGTTTCTGACCTTCGCCATTGTCATTGGCGAATTCACCATGGCCAGTCTGCTGGACCGCCCGGCGTTTGGCCCTTATCTGCAACTCATAGGCGCCAACCGCGCCTATGAACCTTCGGCGCTGGCGGTGATCGCTTTCATCATCACATGGGCTT
>CAIOLZ010000351.1 GCA_903859265.1 uncultured beta proteobacterium | reverse complement strand
TGGTGCGATGTTTGCAACACGTTAGGCTTGGGGCATGAAAAACATTCTCGTACTCGGTGGCAGTGGCTTTGTCGGAGCCCATGTCTGTGAAAAATTGGTGCGTGCGGGCTGGAACGTTACCGTGGCCACGCGGCGGCGCAACAACGCCCGCAATGTGCAGATCCTGCCATCGCTTACGGTGCTGGAGATGGACGTGCACGACGAGCTGGCCCTGTCGCAGGCCATGGCCGGTCAGGATGCGGTGGTGAATCTGGTGGCGGTGTTGCATGGCAATGCAGCCCGTTTTGAGCGGGTGCATGTGGCACTGGTGCAAAAGATCGTTAACGGCTGCCTGATTCGCGGTGTGAAGCAACTGGTGCACATCAGTGCCCTGGGCGTCAATGCAGGCAGCCCGGACGCGGCACCTTCCATGTATTTGCGCAGCAAAGGGCGCGGTGAACGCGCGCTGGCGCTGGCGGTGCAAGCCGGTGTGGAAGTTACCGTGCTGCGGCCCAGCGTGGTGTTCGGGCAGGAGGACAAGTTTTTGAATCTGTTTGCCCGGCTGCAGAAAATATTTCCGGTCATGCCTTTGGCCGGGGCGACTGCGCGCTTTCAGCCGGTCTGGGTGGAAGATGTGGCGTCTGCTGTGGTCAACAGCCTGGGCGCGTTTCCCAGGAGCGCCGAGCCGCTGCGCGTGTTTGAAGCCTGCGGCCCCGAGGTGTTTACGCTGGCCCAATTGGTGGAGCTGTCCGCCAAGCTGGCTGGCGTGAACGAAGGCCGTGGCCGCCCGGTCATCGCGCTGCCCGACTGGGCCGGCAACGCGCAGGCCGCGTTCATGGAAATGCTGCCCGGCGAGCCCTTGATGAGCCGCGACAACATGGCTTCCATGAAAGTGCCCAACATCGCCACACCCGGCGCACCGGGCCTGTTGGCATTGGGCATTACGCCCGCAGCGTTGCCGCCTATTGCGCAGGACTACCTGACGCAAGGGCAGGCTACCCATGGCTTGTTGGGGCTGCGGCAGCACGCGCATTAGTTGTTATAGATGTGCGGCATCGCCGCTAAAGTAAATACGTTTTCGTATCTATTTTTAGGGGGTGCAGCATGGTCGCCACTGCCAAAGTTTTCACCACTGGCAACAGCCAGGCTATCTGTTGGACACCAACATCGTCAGCTATTTTGTAAAGGGTACGAATGCAGTTTTGATTGAACGCATGCAGCGCGCATTCGTCGCCCAGAACATTGCGATTTCGGCGATGACCCGAGCAGAGATTCGTTCCAGCTTGGAGCTCATGGAAGCACTGGACAAGCGACGCAGACGCATCGACTTGCTGCTGAGTGAATTGCCCGTCTTGTCTTGGAACACAGCGACCGCAGACCAGTTCGGCCGGATCAACGCTCACTTGCGGCGCAACGGCACACCGATTGGCGATATGGACACCCTCATTGCCGCGCATGCGTCGGCTGAAAAGCTTACTTTGGTGACCGACAACATCCGGAATTTTGAGAAGTTGCCGGGGTTGAAGGTGGAAGATTGGATGGGTTGATCAGGCCGGCAAATTTGATTTTTGCGGCGGTATAGTCTTTCTCATAACGAGAAAGAAAAAATCATGCTGATCAAAGGCGATCAAGCCGTTTCCCTCACGCCCACGCCCGAAGGCTATGCCGATTGGCTGCGCGAGTTGAAAGCCCGTATCCACACGGCCCAGCAGCGCGCGACGCTGGCAGTCAACCGCGAATTGGTGTTGCTTTACTGGCAGATCGGGCGCGACATTCTGGCGCGGCAGGCGCAGCAGGGTTGGGGCGCTAAGGTGATTGAGCGCCTGGCGCATGACCTACGCACGGCCTTTCCGGAGATGAAGGGTTTTTCACGCGCCAACTTGATGTACATGCGTGCTTTTGCCGATGCGTGGGGTGATTCCGAAATTGTCCAACAGGCTGTTGGACAATTACCGTGGGGGCACAACTTGGTGCTGCTGTCGAAATTGAAAACCCGGGCGGAACGCCAGTGGTACGCAGCAAAGGCCATCGAACACAACTGATCTCGCAATGTACTGGTCATGCAGATCGAAACCCGCCTGCTGGAGCGCAATGGCTCAGCTGTCACCAACTTCGAAGTCAGTTTGCCCAGCCCACAGTCTGATCTGGCCCGCGAGTCGCTGAAAGACCCTTACCGCTTCGACTTTCTGGGCTTGACCGACGAGGCGCAAGAGCGCGAGGTTGAACACGCGTTGGTGAAGCACGTTACCGACTTTCTGTTGGAACTGGGCGCGGGCTTTGCGTTCGTGGGGCGACAGGTGCTATTGGATGTGGGTGGCGACGAGTTTTTCATCGACTTGCTGTTCTACCACCTCAAGCTGCGCTGCTACGTAGTGATCGAGCTAAAGGGCGGCAAGTTCAAACCCGAGCATTTGGGGCAGCTTGGGTTCTACCTCACTGCGGTGGACCGCCAGGTGAAAAGTGAGCAGGACAATCCAACCATTGGCCTGTTGCTGTGCAAGAGCAAAAACAAGGTAGTGGCCGAATATGCCTTGAGCGATAAATCCCAGCCCATGGGCATTGCCGAATACAAACTTCTGGAATCCCTGCCGGCCGAGCTCCAAACCAGCTTGCCTAGTATTGAACAGATTGAGAATGAGCTGGGCGGTATTGAGTAGTCAAAAAGCCTGCTAGGTATTAATTGCTGCGACTCGTAGAAGTTCACGTAACAGCATTGACCAATTTGGCTGCTCAGTGGTCGCCTTGCTGGGTAGATTGCGTTCCTAGTCGGTCAGTGCGGCGACTTGGGCACCCTGATCGCTTCCCATGCCTTGGCTGAAAAGCTTATTTGTGTTACCCATAACACCCGGCATTTTGAGAAGGTGCCGGGGCTGAAGGTGGAAGATTGGATGAGTTAACTTTTTGCTAAATTGCATCCAGCTTTATGGTTTAGATACCACCGGAATTCACACCGTTTGGCTTTGCCTACCGCTAGGTTTGAACTGCATCCAAAAAGATGGAGTTACGATGAACCCGCAAAAACTTTATGTCAGGCCTAAAGCGCTCTGGCATTTCAATCGTTTGATTTTCAATGGGCAAAAAAATAGTCCGTACGAAATCTTCATCGCGTTTACGGAGTTCCTCCGACAACATTACTCGCCCTTCGTCAGAGAGTGAAATGAGCCCTTTATCAAACGCACGATCATGAATCGCGGACAAGCATAGGCCGTTCCTAGGATTGAGTCTGTTGGCCCTGTCACTGCTCCACGGAACAATATGACTCGCAATCAACAACCTCGGATCCGCAAGACCGGACATGCAGCAACGGCTGCGATAACTGCTAAGCACGGCGCGACGGAAGAAGTGCTGCTTAATGCGTTGCGCCGTAAAAACTTGACGGGTTTCGCCAGTGAAGTCATTTGAAAGGTCGCCATCGCCCTCAGGCGGTAGATCGGCAACATAGCTGCTGTCGAACTGCTGTCGCAATAGTTGGCACTCCAGGGCCAATCGTTCCCAGTCCGAGTGAAACTCGTCCCAAACGGCCCGATCTAGGGCAGACGCATTACCCAAACCACTGCGGCCCGTACTGGTGATTGCAGGGTCAAGGCTTGCGATATTTGACATCTTCATCGCAACGGCATCCGCCGTCCGGCCTATGACTTTGCCCAGATCAACGATTTCAGGATTCCGGCTATGGATGCGTCCAAAGGGTATCTGGCAGTAAAGGTGAAACGCCAGCTTGACTTGCTCTTTGGTCCATAGGCCGGTTGCCATAGCGTTGTTTTGCAGTTCTACGGGAATTTACTTACCCAACTTCAAAAAGTCATCCCCCTTGCCCAGCTCCAGCAGGCCGGCATTGGAATAGACCTGCAGCTTGGCACGGGTGTCGCTGATGTCGAGGTTGCGCATGGTGAGTTGGCCGATGCGGTCCAGCGGGCTGAACGGGGCGTCTTCCACCTTTTCCATCGATAGGCGCTCGGGCGCGTAGGTCAGGTTGGGGGACTCGGTGTTGAGCAGCGAGTAGTCGTTGCCGCGGCGCAGCTCGACGGTCACGGTGCCGGTGACGGCTTTGGCTACCCAGCGCTGTGCGGTTTCGCGCAGCATGATGGCCTGGCTATCAAACCAGCGGCCCTGGTACAGCAGGCGGCCCAGCGCACGGCCGTTGTCGCGGTACTGCGCGATCGTGTCCTCGTTGTGGATGCCGGTGACCAGGCGCTCGTAGGCGATGAACAGCAGCGCCAGGCCCGGGG